>CAITMP010000749.1 GCA_903893525.1 uncultured Acidobacteriia bacterium
CGCTCTTCTCCTGGCTCTGCTGATCATCTCCAGGCTCGCCCATTCCGGTGCGCTTTGGGAGGGCGAGGTGTTGCCGCTGGCCGCCGCGCTACAAATGAAACGCGGTGCAGTGCTCTACCGCGACATCTGGTTCGACAAACCTCCTCTGGTTCCGGCCGTCTACCTCCTGTGGGGAGCGGCTATCGGACCGATAGGCCGCGTTGCGGGAGCCATCTACGCGTGGATTGTCTGCCTGCTGGGCGGTGCCGTTGCGGAGCGGCTGTGGGGACGCCGGGAGCAATACATCGCGTCCGCCCTGTTCGCCTTCTTCCTCATCTTCGACATCCATTCCGGCGTCCTACCCCTCGCCGCCGACCTGCTGCTGCTCGCTCCCCACCTCGCGGCGGTACTGCTCGCGATTCAAGAACGCCCCCTGCTCTCGGGTCTCGCCGCTGGCGTCGGGCTGCTTTTCAACACCAAGGCCGTTTTCGCACTCGTCGCCTGCGCGATCTTCGCTTGGCCCCAGGTTGCGTTACTCCTGGCGGGATTCGCGATCCCCAACCTGCTCGCCATCGCCTGGATGTGGCATTCGGGAGCCTTGGAACCGTGGCTCGACCAAGCCTGGCGCTGGCCCGCGCTCTATGCTGGAAGTCCGGTCGTCGCCAACCCCGTGACCAACGGAATGATCCGGACGCTCAACTGGCTCGGTTTCCATGCCGCGCTTGTCGTCGGTGCCGTCGTGGCTTGGCGCCGCGACCGGAACTGGAAATTCCTGCTCTGGACCTGCGTCGCCTACTCGGGCGTGGTCCTCGGCTGGCGCTTCTTCCCCCGCTACTTCTTCCTATTGCTGCCCGCCCTGGCGATTCCCGCAGCCCGTGGACTGGCAAATGTCCGCTCGAAGATCCTGATAGCCCTAGTTGGGATCTCCCTGGCGATCCCCGCCATCCGTTTCACCCCCAGATATCTCTCGATCAAAGGCTGGAACGATCTCGCCATGGACCGCGATAGCCAAAATGCCGCCCGCCTCGCCCTCCGCTATGCCAAGCCCGGCAGCACGCTCTACGTCTGGGGATACCGCCCGGAGATCTTCGTCTATACCGGACTGAAACCCGCCACCCGATATCTGGATTCCCAAGCCCTCACCGGCGTCCCGGCGGACCGGCATCTCACCCAGTCCACAGTGGTACTCACCAAGGGCACCCGCGAGGCCCGCGCGGAGCTGGCCCAATCCAACGCCGACATCGTGATCGACGGCCTGAGCCGGTACAACCCCGACCTTGCTATGGACCGGTATCCCGAGTTGCGCGTGTGGCTAACCGGCTACCACCAGGTCGCCAGCACCGCCACTGCAGTCATTTACGTCCGAAATTAACCGCCCGACAATATTTACAACTTGTTTACACCCCAGGCACGACGCCTTTGCCTTCGCTTGCCACAATACAAACATGTCCGCTAGACGGACGCTTGATCGCCCTTGCAGGGGGGCGATCTTTTAGGTTCGACAGCGCTGAAGGGGTCTTGAGTGCCGTCGACGAAGGGCCGGACTGTTACAGGGGCAGTCCGGCCCTTCACTCTTTCCACTCGGAATCTGCTAAGATTCCCGCATGAACTTTCGCACAGCCCGGTCGCTGTTGTCCCTGATTTTCTTCGCGACGTCGCTTTTCGCTGCCGACATCACCGGCACATGGCACGCCGAGGTGGAAACCGACGCTGGCAGCGGAAGCCCGACCTTCAAGCTCCAACAAACTGGCGAAAAGCTCACCGGCACCTATTCGGGAGCGCTCGGAGACGCGAAAGTCACCGGCACTGTCAAGGGTTCCGATGTCGTGATCGAGTTCGAGGCCCAAGTTCCGGTCACCTACCAAGGAAAAGTTTCCGAGGACGGAAAATCCATGACCGGTGCGGTCGATCTTGGCGGCCAAGCCAAGGGCACCTTCAAGGCCACCAAACAGTAAGCTTCAACCGGCGGTCGGATCTACAAACCGCACCACGAACGGTTCCGAAAAACCACTTCCTGATGTCCGAAGGCGCAGCTCATGCTCTCCAGCGGACAGGCCTCGCAACCTCGCATTGATCTGCCACATTCCTGGCTCCGGACGTTCCACGGACAGCAACGGATAAGGATTCCCGTCGACAGTCAGCTGGACTCGACCCAAGTCGAGTTCGGACTCGCCATGTTTAAACCGGCATGCCAGCGTCTCGTTCCGGTAACCCCGGAATTCCGTCGTGCGGTCCATCGTATTTTCCACACGAACCCACTCGGGTGCGGTCACAGACTCGCGAGCATCCGCCACAAACGGAATCTGCGCAAACCGCCGTTCCGCACCCGCAGGCAGCATTTGAATGCGAACAGGGTCGCTGAATCCCACCCCGCGCACCCCAACCCGTACCTTCCGGTCCCCCGGCGGGATACCCGGCGGCATTTTGCAATTCACCTGCCAGTAGCCCGACGCGTGACGGATCACGATAATCGCCGGAACCCCGTAATGCTCCACTTCAACCAGCACGTCGTCCTTGCCAATATTCCCCTCGTACAGGAACGCGAGCACCAGGTACTCGTCCTTCCTCGGCTGGAAAACGTTGTCATTGTGCCGGTTGTTCACAGCCGAACAGAGGAACGGGGGAACGCCGGCGAGATCTGTTTGAGCCGCCCACCGCCGGTTGGCAACCAGCCCGCACCGTCTTGAATCCACGTATTGGAACTCAACCCGCGGAAAACCGGCGGACCGGGCCATCGCCATCAAGCACGAAATGGTGGGCCCACACCAGTTGTCGATCTGCCCGCCCAGTTCGTCCGTCTCGTAGAACTCCATGTGGCATCGCGTCGGATCGGGCGCATCGTCAATGACGTAACTCTCGATGAAGGCTTCTCCCCGGGTCACCGCACAAACGTTTTCCATCGCGTATAGCGGGTGGCGCAGGTGGTAGAACACCCCGAAGAACAGAACGTAGTCGAAGAATCCAAAACGCTCCGGCGTCAATTCCTCAATGTCGGCGATGACGTACTCGATCCTCGAATCCCACAGCTTTTGGACGGCGGTGAATTCGTCGTATTCGACGTAGTCCATCGCCACGACCTCGGCACCGCGCCGCTCGCACTCGAAACTGTTCCACCCCGAGGCGGAACCGATGTCCAGCACCCGGCGACCCCTCAGATCCTCCGGCAGCGGATACGCCGCCAGCCGGTTTCTAAGGTTCTCCACCGGAATGATCCCGGGGATGACGGAACCGTCCGGCAGCTCCAAGCTGTGGTACGGCGTGTTGCGGGCAAAAGCCTCCGTCTGGAGGCGGATCATCCGCTGGAAATTTGGATCGCGTGCTGCGGAATTGATTGGCATCCGTGCCTGGTTCGGGGACGTTACTTGGGCATGATAGCGTATTGGGCATCATGAAGAACACGGGACGCCGTACATTCCTCAATGGCGCCATCGCCGCCTTGGCCGCCGGCCGCCTTCCGGCACAGCAGCCAACAGAGCCATACAAGCCCAAACAGAGTGACCGGCCGGAACCCATCACCGGTGACGAGCCCGGGTTCCGCTCCATCTTCAACGGGCGCAACTTGGATGGCTGGGACGGCGACCCCAAGTATTGGCGCGTGGAAAACGGCAGTCTTGTCGGCGAAATCACACCCGAAACCGTTGTCAAGAGCAACACTTTCATCGTCTGGCAAGGCGGTCAACCCAAGGACTTCGAGCTGAAGGTCGAGTACCGGATCACCGAGGGCGGCAACAGCGGCGTCAACTACCGCAGCGTGATGGTTCCCGATACCGTGACCCCCGCCAACCGCTTCGCCATGCGCGGCTACCAAGCCGACATCGATGGCCGGAATGTCTACACAGGGCAAAATTACGAGGAAAAGGGCCGACTGTTCCTTGCCGCCCGCGGCCAGATGACTCGCGTCGTTGCCGGCAGGAAACCGATCGTGCTGGCCACGCTGGGCGACCCCAAGGATCTGGCCACTGCGATCAACAAGGATTGGAACGCGTACCACCTGATCATCAAGGGCAACGTCCTCACCCACATCCTGAATGGCCACGTCATGGTCGTAGTCATTGACGACGAACCCGTAGGCCGGAAAATGGAAGGCTTGATCGGCGTCCAAGTGCACGTTGGCCCCCCGATGAAGGTGGAGTACCGCAATTTTCGACTGAAAGAGCTTTGACGAACCAGGAATTTTACGTATGCCCTAAAGGTATTGGTACCCACTGCCGATAGACAGGCATGTTGCCACAACTGCCATTGAATTCGACCTTCCCGACCGGAATGACCGACCGCACATGGATGGAGCGGAGCAAGACTCTCTCCGGTCGGTTGCAGAATCTCGCGCGAGGACTTTTTGACGCGCCACTAGTTGAACCGGCCGCGTCGGATTGGTACACCGGGCTCGTGATCGACCCGGCGGACTTCAGCAAACAGCTTTCGAACCTCCACGTTTCCATGCAACAGGCCAATGCGAGCGCACGGTCCGGAAAGGCCCCGGTTGGAGTTCTAGCAGAACGCTAGCAGGAAAGCCGCTTCAACGCAGCAATGTCGGCCTTGGCCACGGCGTCGTCTTCGACTGGAGTTTCCAAGATGAAAGCCTTGCCGCGCAAACCGGGGTGGGTGAGGATCCGTTGAAAGGCCTCCTCGCCGATGTAACCTTTGCCAATGTTCTCGTGACGATCCAAATGCGAGCCGAGGGCACCCTTGGAATCATTCGAATGGACTACTTTGACCAGATCCAGGCCCAGCAGCCGATCTGCCTCTTCGACCGTTTTGCGCAATCCGTCAGCGGTAGCGACGTTGAACCCCGCCACCAGGAGATGGCACGTATCAAGACAATAGCCCAGAGGCAGGGAAGTCTCACGCGCCGCCAAGTCGCGGATCATGCGGAGTTCTTCAAATTTTGACCCAATTTGGTTGAGCGAGCCCGCAGTATTTTCCAGAAGCACGGTGACGCCTTGCGGCACAAAGCCATCAGCAGCCTCGGCCAAGCCCAGCACGAACGCCGCGATTCCCTGCTGGAGCGGCTGGTCCTTGTGGTTGCCCGGATGCAACACCAAATACTCCGCACCGATAGTGACGGCCCGGTCCAGCTCGCCTCGGAACGAACGGATCGATTTTGCCCTGATCTCCGGATCGATGCTGGCAAGATTCGCAAGGTAGTTGCAGTGGATCACCAAGGGATTCACATCCAACCGTTCCCGCGCGGCCCGCATCCGCCGAACGTCCGCGGCATCGGGATTCCCGGCCCGCCACATACGTGGACTGGCCGAAAAGATCTGGCACGTGTTGCCTCCGAGCTCATGGGCCTTTACAATGGAGTCTTCGAGCGATTTTGCCCGCGAGGTGTGGATTCCGATGCGCAATCGAGGTTGATCATAGCAGGTTGATCAACCATACTGCCGGACCACCCGGATATTTCCGGTCGAAACGTTTTCGAAATATGCCGTAGCTGTGCTACACTGGCATTGATACAAACGAGAAGAGAAAGACAGGAGTAGTTACCCTTCGATGGCATTGGCGGGAGAAGCAAAGCTGCAGGTAGTCGCCCGGAATCAGACTCACAAGACTGACACGGGGTCACCGGAAGTCCAAATCGCACTGTTGAGCGCTCGCATTCTTGAGCTCACGGAGCATTTCAAGACTCACAAGAAAGATCATTCATCGCGCAGGGGTCTATTGATCCTTGTGGCAAAGCGTCGCCGGATGCTGACGTACCTCAAGACGAACAGTCCCGAGCGCTACAAAAACATTCTCGTCAAGCTTTCCATCCGCCACTAGTTTCCGGGTTCGCACTCAAAGCTGTGGAAAACTTATTTGCTGTCCAGGGTCTGTCGGCGGTCGCCGACGGACCCTTTGCACATAGCACCCGCTCCTGCTTGGACGCACTGTCCGAGCAGGAGCGTCCCTCCTTTTTTTCAAATCCCCTCGAATCACCGCTGGATATCCAGCGGATCCGAATCCACTGCGCCGGGCAACCGGCAGACAAGGAAGTCCAGGGAACGTAACCTGGCACTAGAAAATGAACATACACACTTTTGAAGTCGATCTAGACGGCAAAAAGCTGACCATCGAGACCGGCAAACTCGCCAAGCAGGCGGGCGGCTCGGTCGTCGTCAAGATGGGCGAATCAGTCGTGCTCGTCACGGCCACCACCGCCCCCAAGCCGAAGCCCAACCAGAGCTTCTTCCCCCTCACCTGCGACTACCGCGAATACACGTACGCGGCAGGCAAGATCCCCGGCGGCTACATCAAGCGCGAGGGCAGGCAATCGGAGAAGGAAACCCTCACCAGTCGAATGATCGACCGTCCGATGCGGCCGCTCTTCCCCGAAGGCTACCTCAACGAAACCCAGATCATCGCGATGGTCCTTTCGGCCGACCCCGAAGTTGACCCCGGCGTTCTTGGCATCGTCGGCGCGGGTGCAGCCCTCGCCATCTCGGACGTTCCGTTCCACCACCTCGTCAGCGCGGTCCGCGTCGGCATGGTCGACGGCAAGTACATCGCCAACCCGACCTACACCGAAGCTCGCGCCTCCAAGCTGAACATCATCGTCGCCGGCACCGAACAGGGCCTCGTAATGGTGGAAGCCGGAGCACAACAGGTTTCGGAGGAGGAAGTCCTCGGAGCCCTCGAATTCGGCCATACCAACGTCAAGAAAATCATCGCGGTCCTGAAGGACCTGGTCGCCGCCGCCGGCAAGACCAAGCGCACCTTCACGCCCGCCGTTCCCGACGCCGAACTCTCCGCCATCATCGAAGCCGCCCTGCGCGAGGAACTCACCGACGCCCTCGACACCCGCAAGTACGGCAAGCTGGAAAGCTACGCCAAGATCGACGCACTGCACGCCCGCGCCGAGACCTTGGCCCCCGAAGAGCGCAAGTCCGAAGCGGGCAAGTTGTTCGACGCCCTCAAGGAAAAGATTTTCCGCGACCAAATGCTCGACGTTCGCCGCCGTCCCGACGGTCGCGGCTTCGAAGAAATCCGCGCAATCTGGGGCGAAGCGGGTCTGTTGCCCCGCACCCACGGCTCCGCCGTCTTCTCCCGCGGTGAAACGCAGGCCCTCGTCACCGTCACCTTGGGCACCAAGGACGACGAACAGCGCGTGGAACTGCTGGAAACTGCGGAATCGTTCAAGCGCTTCATGCTGCACTACAACTTCCCGCCGTTCAGCGTTGGTGAAGTCGGCTTTATGCGCGGCCCCGGCCGTCGTGAAATCGGCCACGGCGCCTTGGCGGAACGCGCAGTCAGCGCAGTCATCCCCGACGAGGCGACGTTCCCGTACACACTCCGCGTCGTCAGCGACATCCTCGAATCCAACGGCTCCAGCTCCATGGCATCCGTCTGCGGCGCGAGTCTCGCGCTGATGGACGCCGGCGTGCCGATTGAAGCCCCCGTTGGCGGCGTCGCCATGGGCTTGGTGAAGGAGGGCGACAAGTACGCCATCCTGACCGACATTGCCGGTGCCGAAGACCACTACGGCGACATGGACTTCAAGGTCGCCGGAACCACGGCGGGCATCACTGCCCTCCAGATGGACATCAAGGTCCCGAACGTCACCACCGACCTGATGAAGGAAGCACTCGACCAAGCCAAGCGCGGCCGTATGCACATCCTCGCCAAAATGGATGAGGTTCTGGCCGAGTCGAGGACGGACATGTCCCCGTACGCTCCCAGGATCTACACCACCAAGATCCCGCAGGACAAGATCCGCGACGTCATTGGACCGGGCGGCAAGGTGATCCGCGGGATCATCGAGCAGACCGGCGTGAAGATCGATGTCGAGGACGATGGCACGATCCACGTGGCCTCCAACGATTCGGTTGCCGCCAAGAAGGCTCTGCAGATCATTGCCGACCTCACCGCGACCGCCGAAGTCGGAAAGACCTACCTCGGCAAAGTTGTCCGCTTGGTTGACTTCGGCGCATTCGTCGAAATCTTCCCCGGCACCGACGGTCTCCTCCACATCAGCGAGATCGCCGAAAACCGGATCAAGGAAGTTCGCGACGAACTGAAGGAAGGCGACCAGATCCTGGTCAAGGTCCTCGGTCTCGAAGGCAACAAGATCAAGCTCAGCCGCAAGGCCGTGCTGAAGGAACAACGCGAGAAGCTCAAGGCCCAAGGCTAGAAATAGCCTGGCCTTCTGCCGGAATCAAAAAAGGGCGGATCCTTCGGGATCCGCCCTTTTTTGCGTTGCCTACAAACTCCTGAAGTATTCCACCGTGGCCTCCAGCCCCTCGTCGAGCCCTACAACCGGCTCCCACCCCAGCAACCGCCTAGCCTTGGCGATATCCGGTTGGCGCTGTTTCGGGTCATCCTCTGGCAGCGGATGGTACACCACCCCACCCTTGCTCCCGGTCAATGCCACAATCGCGTCCGCAAATTGCGAAATTGTCATCTCGTTGGGATTGCCGATGTTGGTAGGATAAACCTCGTCCGACAGCAACAACCGCACCAACCCTTCAATCAGGTCGCTCACGTAGCAGAAACTGCGTGTCTGGGAACCGTCGCCGAAAATCGTAATCGGCTCGCCGCGCAGGGCTTGGTCCATGAAGGCAGGCACAACACGCCCGTCGTTCAGCTTCATCCGGGGGCCATACGTGTTAAAAATGCGGGCAATACTGGTTTTGACGCCACGGGCGCGGTGGTAGGCCATGGTCAAGGCCTCGGCAAAGCGCTTGCTCTCGTCGTAGCACGAACGCGGACCCACCGGATTCACGTTGCCCCAATATGTTTCCACCTGCGGATGCACCAGCGGATCGCCGTAGCACTCCGAAGTCGAAGTGATCAGGTACTTCGCGCCATACCGTTGAGTGACCTCCAACATCTGCCGGGTTCCATTCGAGCCTACGTCCAAGGTCTCGATCGGATACTCCAGATAGTCCTTCGGACTCGCCGGCGACGCCATGTGCAGCACGTAGTCGACAGGACCGACATCCACCGGACTCGCCACATCCTGCTCGACAAACGTGAAAGCGGGATTCCCCGCCAAGTGTGCTATGTTTCTCCGGCGTCCCGTAAGAAAGTTGTCCAGTCCCACCACGGTTGCGCCCTTGCCCAAGAGATAGTCGCACATGTGCGATCCCAAGAAGCCCGCAGCCCCGGAAACCAGCGCCCGTTTTCCAGTCAGATTCGTTTCCTCCGCGTCCAGCAGCTCGGCACCCAGTTGGGTCCGACACACCGAACATACAGTAAAATATACCATTTCAAGCGATTGCCACCGGTTTGCACCCCCGGAATGGCGCGGGATAAGCGTTGCCGATCCGGAAGCGCTAAACTACTAGGGTTGCTAGATCTAATCCACCCAGAGACTCCCGAGGATCTGAGCGCCGAACTGGGCCGAGCCGGACGGGCAGGCAGGTCGATCGAACTATTCGGGAACCACTCCAAAAACGCCATGGCAGGACCGGTCACAGCCGGTGTCGTCCGCATTTCAACCGCCAAGTTGAACCAAGTTGTCCAATATGAGCCCAAGGACCTAACCATCAGCGTGCGGGCTGGCATGCGCTACGCGGACTTAAGCCAAGTCCTCGCCGCGAACGGCCAAATGATCCCTTTGGACGGACCCTTCGACGACCAAGCAACCGTCGGTGGAATGGTCGCCGCCAATATTTCCGGCTCCCGGCGGCGTGGATATGGAACCGCGCGGGACTGGGTGATCGGCATGCAGTTTGCCACCATGGACGGCAAGCTCGTCCAGTCAGGCGGGATGGTCGTCAAAAACGTTGCCGGACTCGACATGGGCAAACTCATGATCGGCTCCTTCGGCACGCTGGCAGCGATTACCACGGTCAATTTCAAACTTGCCCCGATCCCGGCCGCGACCATTACCGTCGTCCTGCCCACGGATGGGCCACGTCCTGCATTCAAAATAGCCGCCGAATCCATGCGTGGCGCACTCAATCCCGTGGCAGTCGACGTCCTCAACCCCCAACTGGCGTCCCTGATGGGGCTGGAATCGCGCCATACCGTGGTACTGGCCTACGCGGGAAATACCGCAGTCGTCGAACGGACCATCCGCGAATTCTCGTCCAAAGAAAGCGTCCAAACCCTCCGCGGACAACAGGAAGCCGAGTTCTGGGCCTCCGTGCGGGACATTACCCCCACCCACTTGACATCCATTTCCAACGGTGCGGTAGCCCGCGTTTCAGTACCCCTGAAAGGTGCTGAGGCCGTAATGGAAACAGTGTCCGTTCCCTGCTTGGCCCACGCCGGTTCCGGTGTCCTCCGCGGCTGGTTCCACACGGGCTCCGCAGCCGCAGCCTGGGTCGCAAGTGCCACCTTGGCCGGTGCCAAGGGTGTAGTCGAGTTCTCCCCAAACTCCACCAAGTCGCCGGACGCACTCTGGCCTGCCCCCGGGGGCGACTTCGAAATCATGAAACAGGTCAAGCAGATGTTTGACCCCAACGGCCTGCTCAACCACGGGAGGCTCTATGGCCGCATCTAATCCGCTAATTTCCATCGAGCACGACAAGCCGCAACAAGTCGATCTCGACCGCTGCGTCCACTGCGGCCTCTGCCTGAACGCCTGCCCAACCTACCGTGAACTCGGCGTCGAGATGGATTCCCCCCGAGGCCGTATCTACCAGATGGTCCAGGTGGCCAACGGCGCCCCCATCACCGAGTCCTACAAGGAGCACATCGACCTCTGCCTTGCCTGCCGAGGCTGCGAGAGCGCCTGCCCCTCGGGCGTGCAGTACGGCAAGCTAGTCGAAGCGGCACGGGCTGAGATCGAAACCACCACCAAGCGTGGTCCATTGGCCCGATTCGTCCGGTGGCTCGTCTTCCGCAAACTCCTGCCATCCCGCGTTCTACTTACCGCTGCCGGTGCCGGACTTTGGATGTACCAGGCCAGCGGTCTCCAGAAACTCTTGCGGGCGACAGGACTGGTAGCACTTCTTGGCCCCCTGAAGGACCGCGAAGCGCTCTCCCCCTCCGCCGAAATCCCGTTCTTCTTCCGCGAAATAGGAAAGACCTTCGCTGCCGACGGCCCCAAGCCCAGAAAACGGGTAGCCTTCCTCGCCGGTTGCATTGCGAACATCTCATTTGCCCGTTTGAACGAGGCCACCGTTCGCGTCCTCCAGCGCAACGGCTGCGAAGTCGTCATCCCCGATGCCCAAACCTGCTGCGGCGCGCTCCACCAGCACGCGGGCATCCGCGACATGGGCCGGGCCCTTGCCCGCCGCAACATCGACGCCATTCTTGACGACAAGAAGGGTTTCGATGCTGTCATCACCAACGCGGCTGGTTGCGGCTCCACCCTCAAGGAGTACGACGAACTCCTGGAACACGACCCCGACTACGCCCAGAAGGCCCGCAAATTTAAGTCGCTCATGCGCGACGTGACCGAATTTCTCGCCGATCTCGGACTTAGTCCCGGCATGGGCACGGTCCAAGCCTCCGTCACTTACCAGGATTCCTGCCACCTCGCCCACGGCCAAAAGGTCCGCAAGGCCCCGCGCCAACTTCTAGCGGCAATCCCCGGTGTCACTTTCCGCGAAATGCCGCTCTCGGACCTCTGCTGCGGCAGCGCCGGAATCTACAATGTCCTGCATACTGAGCTCTCCATGGATATCCTCGCCAAGAAGATGTCCAACGTCAATCTCACCAAGGCTGACATTATTGCGACGGCCAACCCCGGCTGCATGTTGCAACTCGACGCCGGTGTAAGAAAATGGGGGAATGGCGAGAGGGTTGTCCATGTGGTCGAATTGCTCGACGAGGCCTACATTGCCGGTTCTTCGAATGTCGGCTCGGCGCGTGCGCGCTAGTCTTGCGATAGCCGTCGCGTGCACCCTCGCGAGCTTGCACGCCCAGACCGAGGCCCCGAAAACCGGGGATCTCAAAACACATGAGAAGGACGGCCAGCGGTACGTTTGGATCGCACCCGGCAAGTTTTCCATGGGCTGTTCCCCTGGTGACAACCGCTGCGACGTCGACGAGTCCCCCACCCACACCGCCGAGATAACCAAGGGGTTCTGGCTGGGACAGACATCCACCACAGTAGGTGCGTGGCGGAGATACCGCGCCGCAACCGGCAAGGACGCGCTTCCGGACAAGGACAATTTCGGACGCCTGTTCAACGAGGGTGTCGGAGACGATAGCTATCCGGCGGTTGCCATGACCTGGCCCGAGGCTAGGGATTTCTGCACATGGGCCGGCGGACGCCTTCCCACGGAGGCCGAATGGGAATACGCGGCCAGGGCTGGCAGCAACGCCGCCCGCTACGCATACATCGACTCCATCGCTTGGTATGCCGATAACAGCGGCAAGGGGCCAATCGAAAGCCTCCGGCTCTGGCAGACGGACCAGCGCGGTTATCCCCAAAAACTATTCAACAATGGCGACGCCCCCCATCCCGTCGGATTGAAGACCCCCAACCGCTGGAACCTTTTCGACATGCTGGGCAACGTCTGGCAGTGGACCTCGGACTGGTACTCCGCAAGCACTTACGAGACGGGCGAGGCGGTTGACCCCCAAGGCCCTCCGACCGGGCAGAAAAGAACCGTGCGCGGCGGTGCGTGGTACAGTATTCCCACCTTGGTCCGGGCATCGGCCAGGAACAGCTACGAACAGGAAAGCCGCAACGTCTTCATCGGTGTCCGCTGCCTGATCAACTGAACACGACCCGGTCCATCCTCAGCCACGACGCCCGGACACTAGCATAAAATACAAACAATGCTGAGAAGCGCACTCACGGCCTTATGGATCGCCCTGCCGACGGTCGCGGCTGCCCAAACCGTCGGGTTTAACAAGGACGTCCGCCCCATCCTCGCCGACAAGTGCTTCATCTGCCACGGTCCCGACGCGGCCACCAAGAAGGTCCCCTTCCGCCTCGACCGCGAGGAATTCGCCAAGGCCGATCTCGGCGGCGGACGCCACGCCGTCGTCGATGGCAACCCCGCAGCCAGCGGACTCCTCGCGCGCATCACGTCCCCCAATGCGGCCCTCAAAATGCCGCCGAAGTACACTCAACAGACCCTCACTGACAACGAAATCTCCATCCTCCGCCGATGGATCGAGCAGGGGGCCAAGTGGGAACCGCACTGGTCGCTCATCCCCCCGAAGTCCGCTGCGGCATTCAACAACATCGACGGCTTCATCCAATCCAGACTCCAGCACGAAGGCCTCAAACCGCAAAACGCAGCCGCACCGGAAATCCTGCTCCGCCGAGCCTCATTCGACCTTACCGGCCTCCCCCCAACCCCCGCTGAACTCGACGCCTTCCTCGCCGACAAATCACCGCAAGCATTCGAAAAGGCCCTCGACCGCCTCCTCGCATCCCCCCGGTACGGCGAACGCATGGCCGCCAAATGGCTCGACGCCGCCCG
>CAITMP010000750.1 GCA_903893525.1 uncultured Acidobacteriia bacterium
CAGCTGCATGCGCGGGTTGTGCTGTTCGGCGTCGAACAGGAACGTTTTGCCGGGAGGAACTCCGCGGCGGTCCAGCTTGTAGATATAGCCGTCCACCGTTTGGCCCTTCAGCGCGTAGCTGACCGAATGCAGCAGCGTGGACTTGCCGGAGCCATTCTCACCGGAAAACATGACGAGTGGGTGGGAGAGATCCACCACCATCGGCATGTGGAAGTTCAGGCTGGTAAAAATCGGGTGCGCGAGTATTTTCAGGAACATGTTCGGAAACCTTATGCAGACACGAGGCCGGAACGGATCAAAAGCGCATCCGGATTCGGATCGCGGCCCATGAATCGACGGTACAGCTCCGCCGGATCCTCGCTATTTCCCTTCGACAGGATGTGTTCCCGGAATTCGCCTCCAACCTTGCCGGAGAAGATTCCCTCGTCGTGGAAGCGGGTGAAGGCGTCGGCATCCAGAACCTCGGCCCACTTGTATGAATAATAGGCCGCGCCGTAGCCGACCGGGCTGGCGAAAAGGTGCGTGAATCCGGCGATCATGGCATGGGTGTCGGGCAGCGTTGCGGGACTGAATTTCTGGATGATGGCGCGCGAATACGCCACCACATCGCCATGCACGGCGGGATCGTACTCCCGGTGCAACATCAGATCGGTGAATCCGAAACCGAGCTGCCGCATTTGATCATTGGCGCCACGGTAGGTCTTGGCACGCACCAATTTTTGGAACAATTCCTCGGGTATGGTCTCGCCGGTCTCATAGTGCCGCGCCAGCAGGTCCAGCGCCGGCCGCTCCCAGCACCAATTCTCCATGATCTGGCTGGGAAGTTCCACAAAATCCCACGCAACGGCGGTCCCGGCAAGGCTACGGACCTCCACGCGGCTCAGCACATGGTGCAGCAAATGGCCAAATTCATGGAATACGGTTTCCACTTCCCGGTGGGTAAGCAGCGCGGGTTTATCGCCCAAGGGAGGTGTCATGTTGCCGCATACGCAGCCCAAATGGGGTTCCCAGCCGTTAGCAGTGTCCCAGCCAGTGATGAACGAGTCCATCCAAGCGCCGTCGCGCTTGGTTTCGCGCGGGAACCAATCGGCATAGAAGCTGCCCAAGTGCAGCCCCGAGGCGTCAAACACCTCGTAGAATTTCACATCCGGATGCCAGACGGGAACTCCGGAGCGTTCCACGACACGGATGCCGTAGAGGTGCTGGACGATATCGAACATTCCAGCCACCACCCGCTCGGCGGAGAAGTAGGGGCGGAGCTCCTCCTCGTCGAAGTCGTAGAGCGCCCGGCGCTGCTTTTCGGCGTAGTACGAGACGTCCCACGGCTCCAGCTTGAATCCGGCAAACTCCTCAAGCGCGGCATTTTCGCGCAGGTAGAACGGCTCCGTTTTTTCGCGGAGGCTTTCCAGGAAGGAAATCGCCTGTTGCCCGGTCTGGGCCATGCGGTCATGGAGAACGAAGTCCGCGAAATCCTTGAACCCAAGCAGCTTGGCCTTTTCACGCCGGAGTTCCAAAATCCGCACGACCAGCGGGCGGTTGTCGCGGTCGACCGCAGTCGCCCGCGAGGTAAACGCCCGGTACATTTGCTCCCGGATGGAACGGTCATCCAAATAGGTCGAAACCGGGATGTAGCTGGGTGCCTGCAGCGTAAACCGCCAGCCCTCCAGCCCCTTGGATTCGGCGCTCTGGCGGGCTGCGTCCCGGGCGCTCGGGGGCAATCCGGCTAGCTTGGATTCGTCAGTAACCACCAATTCGAACGCATTGGTGGAGTCCAGCACGTTTTCCGAAAACTTCGTGGTGACCTTCGACAGCTCCACGTCGATCTCGCTCAGCCGCGCTTTCCCCGCGTCATCCAAATCCGCACCGTGGTGCCGGAACGAGTCCATCGTCTTAGTGAGGAATCGCAGGCGGGGGCCGGTCAGGGATTTCGCGTCATCGGTCTCCGCGTATGCCTTCAGCTGTTTCCAAAGACCGGCATTGAGGGGAATTCCCGAGTAGAACGCGCTGGCGGCAGGCTCGACTTGGTTCCACGCCGCCCGCAGCTCCGGCGATGTGCTGACCGATTCCAAATGCCGCACCACGTTCAGCGCATAATCCAAGGTATCGGTCGAACGTTCCAATGCCAGAAGCGTGTTGGAATATGTCCGGGGACTGGGGTCCGCAACGATGGCGTCGATGTTGGCGGATGCCTCAGCCAATGTGGCCGCAACCGCCGGTTCGACATGGCCGGGTTGGACACTGTCGAACGGAATTCTGAACTGAACCTGGAGAAGGGGGTTGTCGAACATTCGATGGGATTGGGTCGGGTTTCGCGCCGGAGATGCGGCTCTAGCCCTACTATAACCGATTTCGCCGCGCCATGTGCGCACGGATGTGGACAACGTCAACTCGCGCCACGCTGAAATGCGTTATATGCTTACCAAATGCGTTCGACGAACACCACCAGGATCGGTTTCGGCATGTTGGCAGTCCTGACACTTTCGGCCCCCTTGGCCCACCCCGCAGCCCCAATACGGGTGATGATTCTTGACGGTGAGAGTGGCGGTGCCTACCACAAGTGGCAGTTGGTCACTCCCGTTTTGAAGAAACAGCTGGAGGAGACCGGTCTTTTCCAAGTGGACGTGGCCACCGCGCCCAAGGCGGGCGGGGATTTCAGCGCGTTCAAGCCCGAGTTCGGAAAATACCAGGTCGTGGTGTCGAACTACGACGCAGCAGAATGGCCTGCGGATTTGAAAACCTCCTTTGAAGCCTACGTGAAGGGCGGAGGCGGTCTGGTCACCGTCCACGCAGCGGACAATGCGTTTGGCACTTGGGCCGAGTACAACAAAATGATCGGTATTGGCGGCTGGCGCGGGCGCGACGAAAAATCGGGTCCTCTCTGGTATTACAAGGACGGCAAGCTCAAGTCGGACGAGACACCCGGCAGGGCTGGACGCCACGGTCGGCGCACGCCCTACCAGATGGTCACCCGGAACGCCGGGCACCCAATCATGAAGGGACTGCCCTCTGCCTGGATGCACCAGGGCGACGAACTCTACAGCACCCTCCGGGGTCCGGGCGAGCACATGACCGTCCTGGCAACGGCCTTTTCCGACCCCGCCAATGCCGGAACGGGCAATGATGAGCCCATGCTCATGGTTCTCGACTACGGCAAGGGCCGGGTGTTCCACACCGCGCTCGGCCACGATGTGAACGCACTGAGCTGCGTCGGATTCGTCACCACGTTCCAGCGTGGCGTCGAGTGGGCCGCAACCGGCAAAGTCACCCAGAAGGTTCCGGCGAATTTCCCCTCGGCCAATTCCGTAAGCTACCGGACGGACATCGCAGCCATGGATCCCGGCTACAAGAACGGATTGAACGGCTTGGATGCCCAACCCGCCAACCCCAACAACGCCGGTCGGGGCCGCGGCGGCAACTAGAGCGGGCAACCCGGCGAACGCCGGAATGTGCTCCAATATAGGCAGGTGCCGCAGGTGGCATTTTGACCCAACGCGGCCCGGGGGCCAACATGGTTTCCAATCGAATTCCGATCCTCCTAGTTCTCGCTGCGCTGAGCGCGCCCAACGCGATCTGCCAATTGGCCCCCCCCTCAGGGGGCACGATTGTCGACCCCGAAGCCGCGAAAAAACTGACCCCGGAACAGCGGGGCGATGTCTTCATGGCCCGGAAGCTATTCCGGGATGCCATTGAGGCCTACCAGTCCGGTGCCAAGGATTCAGCTGTTCTGGCGAACAAAATCGGCATCGCGTACCACCAGTTGGGCGATTTCATCGCCGCCCGGCGGTACTACGAGCGTGCGATCAAATTCGACAAGCACTACGCCGACGCCGTCAACAATTCCGGCACGGTTTTCTACGCGCAGAAGAACTACAAGGGTGCCATCTCGCGCTACCGCAAGGCCATCGCCATGGCCCCGGACACGGCTTCATTTTGGAGCAACCTGGGAACCGCCTGGTACTCCCGGGGTAAATTTGACGAAATGTCGAAAGCCTACCAGAAGGCGCTGGCACTCGACCCCAACATCTTCGAACACCGCGGCATGGTCGGCACCGAGTTGCAGGACCGCACCGTGGCCGACCGGGCTCGGTACCACTTCGAACTCGCCCGGATGTACGCGCTAAACGGTCGGAATGATTTGGCACTGCAGTACCTCCGGAAGTCTTTGGAGGAGGGGTTGAAGGACAAGAGGAAAATGACCGACGCGCCGGAGTTTGCCCAATTGCGGGAAACCGACGAGTTCAAGGAATTGCTGACCTTGGAGCCACGTGTCCTTTAGACGATTTGCGGCCGTAACCATCCCCCTCTTGGGATTGCTGGGTTGCAGCAAGAAGGTGCCGGGTCCCAAGCCACTCTACGCGATTGTCCGTTTTGAGAACCTCTCGGGCGATCCCTCACTCGACTGGATTGGTCGGGCTGCCACCGAACTCCTGTCATCCTCGCTGTCGACTGCGATGGATGGCGTGGTACTGACACCATCGTCGTTCGCCCGCGTTGCAAAAGCATTGGGGCCCCGCCCCGCCACTGCGCCGGGAATTTCGACGCAACGCCAGGAAGCGGTGGCCGCAGGTGCAAACCACATCGTTTCCGGCTACATAGCGCAGGTCGGCGGCACCTTGCGATTGCATGCGGCGGACGAGGACCTGACATCCGGCAAGATAACCCGTTTGGTATCCGGAAGCGGATCCCAGCCAGTTGCGGCGTTGATGGCATTGGCCAAGCAACTTTCCCCCACCGCGAAACCTTTCGCAACAGGAGATTCCGAGGCGCTAAGGCTATACTCGGCGGCGCTGGAATCGACTCCCGCCACGGGGACCGGACTATTGGAACAGGCGCTGCAAAAGGACCCGAACTTTGGGCCAGCGTGGGTGCTGCTGGCCGCAATCAAAGTGGCCGAATCGGACGCAGCCGGTGCAAGGGAAACAATCGCCGCGGCTCGGACGCACAATTTGACCGAACTGGACAAGGCGAACCTTGATGTCCAGACCGCATCGCTCGCCGGCAATCCCCAAGCCAAGACCGCCGCCCTGAAAAGGCTCACCGCCCTCACTCCAGGCGATACGACGCTGCTGCAAGCGGTAGCGGATTCCGAAACGAAGGCCGGCGCGTTTGTAGATGCCGCAGCGGACTGGAGAAGACTTGCGGAATTGGTGCCCGCAGATGCCGACGCTTGGAACCAGCTGGGCTACAACCAGTCATGGGCTGGCAATTATGCCGCCGCTGTCGTGGCGCACCAACAGTATGCCAGACTTCGCCCGAACGAGGCCAATCCCCTGGATTCCTTGGGCGACGTGCAGTTCATGAACCGGAAATACGCCGAGGCAGCCAAAAGCTACTGGACTGCGAACGCGAAAAATCCCGGTTTCGAGCGGTATCTCGATCTCTACAAGGCTGCGTGGGCGAAATTCCGGGCTGGCGACAAGGCCGGTGCCGACAAGGCCTTCGAGCAATTCCGCGCAACGAGAGCCAACCCCAACAATCCGGGCTTGGTCCTTTTGCAGGCGGATTGGCTCTACCGGACAGGGCGAAAAGATGAAGCGGTAAAACTGCTGCGGGACAGCACGACGGAAGGCTCGAATCCCGTGGTCAAGGCCAACGCCTACTCCCAGTTGGCAGTTTGGGATCTGGTGGCCGGGAACAGGGCTGCGGCCGCAAAGGATTCGGTGGCCGCCGGACAGCCAACAACGCCGGTAGCTGTCATCATCCGGATTGCGACAATGCCTTCCGCCAGCGCGTCGGAATGGGCTTCTAGAGTCAATTCGATGCTGGCGGCACCCAATTTGGCGGGCATCCGCAGGCTCGCATTGGGCTACGCACTCATTCTGGACGGCAAAACCGCCGCCTCCATCCCCGTTTGGGAGGAAGTTGCGCGCACCTCGGCGGCCACCGACTTTGCCCTCCAGTCCATGGTTCAGATCGTCAAGGGAACAAAGCCGAAATTGGCCCTGATCCCCAATCCGGATGCGGTGAACCAATTTGCCGTCTTGTACGGCGACCTGTAGCTCCGCAGTCGGCAGCGGCCGCCGAGACCCGAATCCCCGGCTTACATGACGGATTCAAGGAGTCGGCGGAGCTCGGCAACTTCGGCCTGCAGGTTGGCGACTTCCGATTCCAAAGCCGACAGGCGGTCATTTGCGCGGGACGACGTCGGTGCGGCGTGTGCTGCTGCAACGCCCTCGTCACCACTCGACGATGTCTGGAGCCCTCCCAAAGTCTGGGCCCAGCGGGGTTCCTTCATGCCGGGGGCAGGGGCCAGCTTCTGGACCAGCGGACCTCCGTCACGCGATTTCAACTTTTGCAGGACCAGTTCCACTTCATCGAGGTCCGTAAAGCCGTAGAGCCGGTCAGTGCGGCCTTTGATCTCGCCAATGGTCTGCTGGCCACGGAGCATGAGGACGCAGAGGATTGCCGTTTCCCGGCGTCCAAGATTGAGCCGCTCTGTAAAGCGCTGGCCGTACTTGGGGACGCGACTGCCGCCCGTGCGCTCACTCGCAAGACCCTTGGCGCGCAAGTCGTGCAGGACGGAAAGGATGTCGTTTTCAGAGTACTCCGTGACGGGGAACCTGTTGGATTTCTGGTTGCAGGCGGCAGTGAGGCCGTTAGCCGTCATCGGGTAGTACTCGGGGGTGGTGGCCTCTTTTTCGATCAAGGCACCAAGGATGCGAATCTCCTCAGGCGAGAGCAGGTCTGGGGAAAAGCGGGGGGATTCTAGAACGGATTCCACTCCCCCCACAGTATCAAAGCCTCTCGTTGGGAGCTTGCGCGACGTACGGGGCGGGCGGGAAAACCTGCTCGTCGAGGACAAACTTAAGTGCCTCGATTCCCTGCCCGGTGGCACTGGAAATCTCGTAGAACGGCATGCCACGGTCTTGTGCCAGCTTTCGGACGGCGGCAACCTTTTCAGGATCCTGGGAAGCGTCCATCTTGCTGGCGAGCACAATCATCGGCTTCTCAGCGAGAGTGGGGCTAAAGGATTCCAGTTCGTGGAGCAAAGTCAGGAAGTCGTGCTCAGGGTCGCGACCGGTTTCGGACATGTCGACCAAGTGCACCAAGACCTTGCAGCGCTCAATATGTTTGAGGAACTGAATTCCGAGGCCACGGCCTTCATGGGCACCTTCGATGATGCCCGGGATGTCCGCCACGACGAACGAACGGTGGTCCGGCATCTGGACGACGCCGAGGTTAGGTTCCAGAGTCGTGAAGGGGTAGTCAGCAATCTTGGGCTTGGCCGCCGAAATGCGAGAAATGAGAGTGGACTTACCGGCATTGGGATAGCCGGCGAGGCCGACGTCAGCCAGAAGCCTGAGCTTGAGCTGTAGAATTCGAAATTCGCCCGGCTTGCCGTCCTCATGCTCGGTGGGAGCTTGGTGGACGGGGCCGACGAAGCGCGCGTTGCCCCGGCCTCCGCGACCGCCTCGGGCCGAGATCCAAGTTTCCCCGGCTACGGTGAAGTCGTAGAGCTCCTCGCCGGTCTCGAAATCGTAAACGGTGGTGCCGATGGGGACTTCGACGACGATGCTCTCGCCTTCCTTGCCGGAACAGTTGCTACCTTCGCCGTGGCGACCGCGCTGGGCGGTGTATTCGGGATTGTAGCGGAAGTGCAGGAGGGTGTTGCGGTGGACGGTGGCGACCATGGTGATGTCGCCGCCCTTGCCGCCGTCGCCGCCACTGGGGCCACCACGGGGGACGTATTTTTCGCGGCGGAACGCCATGCAGCCATTGCCGCCGTCGCCCGCCTTGAGGGTGATCTTTACTTCATCAACTAGCATAAAAATGAAAGGGCCGCCGGTCCGCCGCGTGGTTCGCGGCTGAGAACTGGCGGCCCGGATTCCCTTCTGGCCTTACAGAACAGCTATTGGACGACTGGAACTGCAGTCGGTTCGGCTGCAAGAAGCTCAGGTGCGAGGATGTTGACAAACTTGCCCATGCGACCGCGATCGCGGAACTTCACGTAGCCTGTGATCTTGGCGAAAACGGTGTCGTCCTTGCCCAAGCCGGTGTTGAGACCGGGCTTGATCTTGGTGCCGCGCTGGCGAACGATGATGGTGCCGCCGGTGACGAGTTCGCCGTCAAATGCCTTGACGCCAAGCCGCTGGGCACATGAATCGCGCCCGTTTTTAGAACTGCCTAAACCTTTTTTATGTGCCATTGCTTACTCCTGTGTCTGGACGCGGTCGTTACTGAACGACGATGTCGCGGACACGAACCTCCGTATAGTCTTGACGATGGCCTTGGGTGCGCTTGTACTGCTTCTTGCGCTTGAACTTGAAGACCAGGATCTTTTCACCGCGGTCATGGCCAGCGATGGTGGCATTGACGCGGGATGCGGCTGCCGCCTCGCCGATCAGGGCGTCGCCCGAATCCGGGAACACGGCGAGAACCTTGCCCAGTGCGACTTCAGTGCCAGCTTCGGCTTCCAATTTCGGGATCCGGAGCACGTCGCCCGGTGCCACGCGGAACTGCTTTCCGCCCGTTTCAATAATTGCGTTCATTTGGGAATTGACCTCTTCGGAAGGGGCGGGCGCACACGTACGACGACCGACTCACTGCCACAAACTCCTATTCTAATACAGAAGTGTGAAGATGCACAACCTCGAATGTTGGGGCGGATATGGTGAACCGGACATTCCGCTAGTTTTGCGGAATGAGGGCGAAATGGCGGGCACGCGGTTGGGCTGCGGCGCGCTGCTCAGCCACCAGTTCGTGGTCCAGCTGGTCGAGCGCCAGCATGGCGTTTTGTTTGGTATACGGCGAGGCGTCCGTCGCCAAACCGGTCTGGATGGTGCGCCAGCTGGTGAAGTGGATGTTGTTGTGTTTTATAGTGAGCGAGTGGACTTCCATGGCCTGCTTGAGCATCGGCGTGTTGAGAGTGGCCAGGTTGATCCCCTTGGCGAGGGCGTCGGCGGTGAAGACACCCACCGGGAGTCCGTCGATCCGCAGTTCCCACTTTCCGGCGGCAAGTGCGGTCACACGAAGGATTTCCTGGTCGAGGGATTCAATCACGTCCGACGATTTGACGGCAAGGTCGACAAGCTTGTCCTTGAAGTCGATCGGCATCGGCAGCGAGGATTCGGTCTGGCTCCAGGAAAGTTGCGGGGCCGAATGCAGGTCGGTCACTTTGGCACTCTTGGTTTTGGAGGAGGCAGATTGGGCATCGATCTCCACTTCTGCAACCAGTGCCGGTGCGTGCCAAGCCTTGAGCAGGGCCGTAGCCATCACAAGGTGGCCAGCGGGGGCGGGATGGACGCGGTCCGGAAGAATTCTTGGCGCTTGGTCCTTTTCGGCGACTGCGGCTTTTGCGAGCATGGCGGTAACGGGCGTGTTGAGGTCGGCCAGATCGAGATGGCGGGTGTTGGCGAGGGTCTTGAGATAGTCGCTAAATCGCAGCAGGACCGCGTTGTAACCGCCTTCGAACATGGGTGCGCGCGTGGTGTCGTCGTAGGGCGAGGGTTGGATCAGGGTCACACGGGCGTTCGGGGCATTCTGTTTCAGGGAATCGAGAATGTGCTCATATCCCGACGTGAAGGTGTCGAAGATCTTCTGGTCGAAAGGGCGGTAGCTGCCGTCGTTCATGCCGAGCATGATTGTCACAACGGTGGGCTTGTAGGGGAAGACGTCGCGGTTGAGGCGGGTATCGATGGGACCGCCGCCGCCACCGGTGACGCGGTCGCCACCCCAGCCCGAGTGGGTGAAGGCCACGTTGAGGGTTGGGAAGCGGGTCACGACATAGGACTCCGCAAAGGTGGTGTAGAGGCGCTGGTCCGTGATGCTGTCACCGTAGAAGACGACGCGGTCCCCATCCTTCAAATAGAAGGGGGTCTGGGGCGCGGCGAGGGTGGTGAAGATGAGGGTGGCGGCTGCGATTCGGAGGAGGCGCATATGGAACTAGGGTAGCCGATTTGCGATGCGATAGAATCCATATCCGGAGAACCCGTATGCAAGACAGGCGTGAATTCGGCAAGTGGCTGGGCGGAGCGGCTGGAGCGGTGCTGCTGGGGTCGGCGCAGGAGGCTGCGGCGGTGGTACACCCAAACCAGCCGGGGATCAAGCTCTGCGGCCAGGCGACGGCCAAAGCCACCGATGAAGAGCTGAAATTCTGGCGGCAGGTAGGCTGCGAATACGTCAGCGTCGGGTCGACGCCGGACCTGCGCACCGCCGACGGCTTCAAGCAGATCAAGAAGCGCTTCGCCGATGCGGGGATCACGGTGTGGAACATCGGAAACACGAGCGTCCACAACATGCCGGAGGTCACCTTGAACCTGCCCGGGCGTGACAAGAAGATCGAGGAATACAAGCAGTACCTTCGAAATTTGAGCGCCGCGGGAATCCGCTACACCACCTACGCACATATGGGCAACGGCATCTGGTCCAGCGGCAGGACGGAAACCCGGGGTGCGTCGGCTCGGGAGTTCGACATGAACAGCCCCAACAAGGTGGGCATCTGGGACGGCAAGGAGTTCCGGGAGCCGCTGTCGCATGGCCGCGTGTTCACCCAGGAGGAAATCTGGGAGAATTTCACCTACTTCATCAAGCAGGTGGCACCGGTCGCGGAAGAGGTTGGGGTACGGATGGGCATCCACCCGGACGATCCGCCGGTTCCGGTGCTGGCCGGGGTTCCGCGCTGCATTTTCAGCAATTTCGACGGGTACCGGCGGGCACTGCAGATCGCCAACAGCCCGAACGTGGGCATCTGCCTGTGCTGCGGGACGTGGCTGGAAGGCGGCAAGGCTCTGACGGGGAAGGATCCCGAGGAGATGATCCGTTATTTTGGGGCGGACAAGATTTGGAAGATCCACTTCCGCAATGTGAGCGCTCCCCTACCCCATTTCGTGGAGACCTTTATGGACAACGGCTACTACGACATGTACAAGATCATGAAGGCGCTCAGGGATGTGAATTACGACGGCATCGTGATCCTGGACCATACGCCGGGGTTGACGGGCGGTCGTTATTCGGAGCAATCGTACGGCTTTGCGTACATGCGGGCGATGCTGAACCGGGCCAACGCCGAGGCAAAGGGCTAGGCGGGCGTCAGTTTTCGCCGGGCTTTTCGGCGCTCACCACAGTCCAAGTGGACACCGGTCCTTTCTTGCCGACGAGGCGCAAGCCCAGTTGCTCGCGGACGGCGGTGAAGAGCGAGGCCGAGAGGTTGTCCACCGTGGCGTCGTTGGCGGCCGCGCTGGTATCGAGGGTGTAGTTGAGTTCGAAGTCGAAGTTCCCGTCGAGGCCGGTCTGATCGAGGACCGGCTTGTCCACCTCCCGGCCGAGAACCTGGGCAAGGGCCTCGGTAGCAATTCCGGTCCCGGTGATGACACCCTTGTCCCCGGTCCTATTGCTATTCAGATTGCCGTCATCGGATTTCGACGCCTTCAGCTTGTGCCCTGATTTATCAACGGTGAGGGCGTAGATGGGCAATTCCTTCTGCTGTTCGGTGAGTTTGAGTTGGAAGCGGTCCGCAAGGAGGCTGCGGACACGGGCACGGACGCGTTCGTCCTCGGCATCCTTTTCGGCCTTGGTGGTCGCTTTGGGGCGGTTGGCCTCGTC
>CAITMP010000751.1 GCA_903893525.1 uncultured Acidobacteriia bacterium
CCAGGCTTTGACCTCGGCCCAGTGTTCGGGCTTCATCACTCCGGGGTCGAGCGAGTCCTGCAGGAACATCGCGTCCAGCTTCTCTTTTTGGCAATAGTCGAAAAGCTGGCGATCGTTCCAGCGCCAGAAACGCAGGCAGTAGGTATTGATGCCGAGTCGCCACTGGCGCGCGGCACCCTCCGACGGGGCAGGTGCCAGACCGAGGAGGCCGGAACCAAGTCCGAGTTGAAGTGTGGAACGAAAGAGCCTGCGACGGGAGAGCATGCAGTCATTCTATAAGGTTGGCAACCGGTGATAAGATTGAGCGAATGCGGCTTTCGGTGCTGTTAGTGCGATTTATCGTTGCGGGCTTCGGTCTTGTCGCAAGCCATAGTCTGGTGGCGCAGCAGGCATTCATCAACCGCTATTGCGTCAGCTGCCACAGCGAAAAATCAAAATCCGGCAATTTGGTGCTGACTGCAGTTCCGGCTGGCACCCCTGCCACGCACCCAGATGAATGGGAAAGAGTCGTGCGACGGCTTCGAACCCGTTCCATGCCGCCGGTTGGAGTTCCGCGCCCTGCGGAAGCGGAATATTTGTCGGCGCTGTCCTATTTTGAGACAGCCTTGGACCGCGCCGCGACCGGCAGGCCCAATCCCGGCCGCACCGATACCTTCCGGCGGTTGAACCGTACCGAGTACCACAACGCGATCCGCGACCTGTTGGCGGTCGACATCGACACCTCCACGCTGCTACCGGCTGACGACGCCAGCCACGGTTTCGACAATGTGACCGTGGGGGAACTCTCCCCGCTCCTGTTGGAACGGTACCTCAATGCGGCCCGGAAAATCAGTCGTTTGGCTGTTGGGAGCCCGGTTAAGGCTCCGGTTGGCGAGACAATCCTGCTCCCACCGGACTTGACCCAGGAAGGGCACATCGAAGGCTTGCCCTTGGGAACCCGCGGTGGAACAGCCGTGTCGCACCTCTTCCCGGTGAATGGCGACTACGAATTCCAGCTCCGGCTCGCCCGCGACCGGAATGAAAAGGTGGAGGGACTCACGGGTATCCACCAATTGGACTTGTTGGTGGACGGCGAATCCGTCCGCCAATTCACCATCAAACAACCGCCAGCCGGAGAGGACCACTCGAAAGTGGACGCTGGCCTGATTGTCCGAATACCGTTGCAGGCGGGCACCCACCAAATCGCGGCAACATTCCTGAAAAAGCCAACCGCATTGCTTGAGACGGAGCGGCAACCTTACATTGCCCATTTCAACATGGATCGCCACCCACGAATCCAGCCGGCACTGTATTCCCTGGCGATTGTCGGCCCGTTCCAGCCCAAGGGGCCGGGCGAGACTGAAAGCCGAAGGCGGATTTTCAGTTGCCATGCCGGCGATCCGTGTGCGCAGAGTCTGCTGCTTTCGTTGGCACGCCGCGCATGGCGTGGCCCCGTAACGGCTGCGGATATCGAGGTGCCGATGCGTTTCTTCCGCGAAGGTGCGGTCAACACTTTCGACGAAGGCATGGAACTGGCGCTGCGGGCCGTTCTGATCAGCCCGCGCTTTCTGTTCCGGATGGAGCGCGACCCGGCGGGAGTTGCCGCGGGCTCGGCGTACCGGATTTCCGACGTGGAACTCGCTTCGCGGCTCTCTTTTTTCCTCTGGAGCAGCATTCCGGACCCGGAACTACTGGACTTGGCGACGGGGGGCAAGCTTCGGCAGCCCGGCGTCCTGGAACACCAGGTGAAGCGCATGCTCGCAGACCGGAGAGCGGATTCCCTGGTCAGCAACTTCGCCGACCAATGGCTCTATCTGCGCAACTTGGCCGCTGTAACCCCGGATGCGCGCATCTTTCCCGACTTCGACGACAACCTCCGGCAAGCTCTGCGGATCGAGACCGAGATGTTCTTCGAAAGCGTGATGCGGGAGGATCGCAGCGTTTTGGACCTGCTCCGCGCGAACTACACCTTCGTGAATGAACGACTGGCGCGCCACTACGGCATCCCGAATGTTTACGGGAGCAGGTTCCGCCGGGTGACGTTCGACGCCACTTCGGAACGCGGCGGGTTACTCGGGCAAGGGAGCATCCTGACGGTAACATCGTATGCCACAAGAACGGCTCCGACATTGCGCGGCAAGTGGATTCTGACGAACATCCTTGGCACGCCACCGCCCGCGCCGCCCCCTGGGGTTCCGCCTCTGAAGGAGAATGCGGGTGGCGGAACAATTCAAACAATGCGGGAACGGATGGCCGCCCACCGTGAGAATCCCGCCTGTGCCGGTTGCCACAAGCTGATGGATCCAGCTGGATTTGCCTTGGAGAATTTCGACGCGGTGGGACGCTGGCGGACCCAGGACGTCGGCGCACCGGTGGACTCCGCAGGCGGGTTGCCCGATGGGGCATCATTTACAGGCGTGGCAGGACTTCGAACCGCTCTCTTGGCGCGCCCCGACGTCTTTGCTGGCAACATGGTGGAAAAACTGCTTACGTTCGCTGTCGGTCGAGGAGTAGGGGATTTTGACGGCCCCGCAGTCCGCGGCATCGTCAAGACTTCAGCCTCGCAGGACTATAGATTTTCGTCGTTGGTGCTGGGAATCGTGAACAGCACGCCGTTCCAAATGAGGAGAGCACAATGATCGTTACCCGGAAGGCACTGCCGAGGAGAACTTTCCTGCGTGGGATCGGGACCACTTTGGCGCTGCCGCTATTGGATGCCATGGTGCCTGCAATGACGGCATTGGCGGCCACGCCTGCTGCCCCGGTCCGGCGCCTCGGTTTCGTGTATATCCCAATGGGGGCCATTCAAAAGCAGTGGTTCCCCACCCAAGCCGGCCCCGTGGACTCGCTTCCCCCGATCCTTAGCCCGCTGACTCCGTTTCTAGATCGACTGACATTGTTCGGCAACATGGAGAACAAGAACGCCTATTCGCCCGGCAACCACGCCACCGCCAACTCCGCGTATCTTAGTGCTGCCAAGGCGAAGCTGACCGAGGGGTCCGACTACGAGAATGGTACGACGGTAGACCAAATTGCCGCGCAGGCGATCGGCAAGGAAACCAAGATTCCGTCGTTGGAATTGGCCATGGACCTGTTGACCACGGTCGGGAGTTGCGATAACGGATTTGCCTGCGTCTACCAAAACAACCTCTCGTGGTCGTCACCGACGACGCCTCTACCCGCCGAGGCGCACCCGCGTGCCGTCTTTGAACGACTCTTCGGCGAAGGCGGCACTCCGGCTGAGGAAGCGCTGGAAATGCGCCGAAACGCAAGTCTGCTCGACTGGGTTACCGACGACATCGCAAAATTGCGAAAAGATCTAGGCCCTGCCGACCGTAGTCGGGTCAATAACTATTTGGAAACCGTTCGCGAAGTGGAACGCCGCATCCAGAAGGCCGAACAGCAGACATCGAATGGGATCATTCCGGACATGGAGCGCCCGGTTGGCGTTCCAGCATCATATGGCGACCACGCCCGGCTAATGTTCGATCTGCAAGTGTTAGCGCTACAGGGCGATATCACCCGCGTGATCACGTTCCAGCTGGCACGGGAGACAAGTACCCGGACGTATCCAGAAATTGGAGTGCCGGACGCCCACCACCCGACAACCCACCATGCGAACAACCCCGAAAAGGTGGCGAAGGTAGCGCTGATCAACCAATACCACGTTTCTTTGTTTGCGTATTTCCTGGAGAAGTTGCAGGCGACCCGCGACGGACAGGGAACGCTGTTGGACCATTCACTCTTCCTTTATGGCAGTGGTATGGGAAATCCTGATATCCATGACCACATCGATCTGCCGCTGGTAATTGCAGGCGGTGCCGCAGGTCGCATGAAGGGCGCTCGATATTTACGCTACAAAGAGCCCGAGCCGCTCGCAAATCTGCATCTCACGCTGCTCGATCGCGTCGGGGTCAATTTGGATCGCTTTGCCGACAGCAAGGGTAAGATTGCGGAGCTTCCCGGAGTATGAAGACTTTCTTCATTCCTGCCTTGGTTGTTGCACCACTCATTGCGGCTGCCCCTGCCGTGGAAGTCGATGGAGATCTGCTGGCGGCAGTGTACCGGGACGATCTTAGGGCAGCCACGTCTTTGGCAGTCAACCCGGCGGCTGTCAACAACGCCAATAAGTATGGAGTCACGCCGTTGTCCGCGGCCTGCCAGAATGGCAACCCTGATATGGTGGCGCTGCTGCTCAAGGCGGGGGCAAATCCGTCCATCGCGCTTCCCGGGGGCGAAACGCCGTTGATGACGGCGTCGCGCACGGGAAAGCTGGCAGTCCTCAAGTTCTTGATTGCCCACGGGGCCGATGTGAACGCGAAGGACGCGGACCATGCCCAGACAGCTTTGATGTGGGCTGCGGCGGAAGGAAATGCCGAAGCGATATCGGCCCTGATTGCTGCAGGCGCGGATTTGAGCGCCGTCTCGAAGGGCGGTTTTACGGCCTACCTGTTCGCTGCACGCGAAGGCAAGGTTGCGGCTGTGACGGAGTTCCTGAAAGCCGGCGTGCCAGTGGATGGGGCGTTGCAGGCCCCGCATCGGCAGGCCGGCGAAACCGCCATGGTTCTGGCGGCTTCCAACGCGCACTTCGACTTGGCTTCGATGCTCGTGGAGGCAGGCGCAAACCCCAACGCGGCTGGCCAAGGGTGGACCGCGTTGCACGCGTTGACTGCAATCCGCCAGCCCGGGTACGCCAGCAACGACCCGGCACCGGACGGCTCGGGCCGGATGGGCACGCTGGACTTCGTCCGGTTCATGGCGGCTCATGGTGCGGACTTGAACGCGCGGGTGACCAAGCGGTGGAATATCGGTCTAACCAGTTTGAATGTCGTGGGCGCAACACCATTCCTGTTGGCCGCCCGTACAGGTGATGCGGAATTGATGCGGTTGCTGGCGCACTTGGGAGCCGATCCGTTGATTGCCACCGCCGACGGAACCACTCCATTGCTGGCTGCTGCGGGGGTTGGGACCCGATCACCGGGTGAGGATGCGGGTACAGAAGCCGAAGTCTTGGAGGCCGTCAAGGTCGCGCTGGAGTTGGGAAACGATGTCAATGCGGTGGACAAGAACGGCGAGACCGCAATTCATGGGGTGGCACTGAAGTGGGTTCCATCTGCAGCACAATACCTGCTCGATCACGGGGCGAAGATTGCGGTCTGGAATACAAAGGATTTCAACGGTTGGACACCTTTGCGGATCGCGGACGGCGTGCACCGGGGGATGAACTTGCGCGCGTCACCGGAGGTTGCGGCCATCCTGAGGAAAGCGCTGGCTGCGGCAGGTTTGTCAACCGAGGTGGAGCCGGAACCGGTGGTTAGTGGTGCTACAAAGTAGTGTGGGGTGGTTGCGAAGGGAGCTGATCACTCGCAGTCGCCTCGTCCGAAGCCGTCGTAACGTGGATCCAGACCGGCGAGAAGTCGCCAGGCAACTTGCCAAGCATCCACGGTGAGCGGATCTGAGGTTCGCTCTCGGATGAAGGACGACAATTCCCGTACGGCTGAGGCACGAGCTCGCTGCATAGCAGCGAGTGAATAGTCGAACACAGTTCTAAGTTCTCCGAAGGGTGGAGTACCGGGACGTCCCATTTTCAGCAACGATGCTTGGTGAACTCGTCCAAGTGCGTGGTGGAGGTCCGGGCTCCATTCTGGAAATAGCTGTACCAAACGCTCACCGGTTGGAATTTTCTCGGGCCCAAATGACTCCCTTTCCCAGAAGGCGTGGAGATCAGCGAGGTGAACGACAGTCTTCGAGCCAGTCCTGCGTGCCCAGGATTTCAGGGTTCTCGGTCTGCGATAGTGTCCAGACGCAGAAAGGCCCTCCGGCTTGGGGCCGGAGGGCCTTTTGGATAATTAACCGGGCGACGTCCTGCTCTCCCACACACCTGCGCGTGCAGTACAATCGGGGCTGAGAGGCTTAACTTCCGTGTTCGGGATGGGAACG
>CAITMP010000752.1 GCA_903893525.1 uncultured Acidobacteriia bacterium
GGCCCCATCCAGGACGCCTTGGAGTTCCGCCAAGGCGGCCGTACCCCCGACGGCCGCCCCTACCAGAGAGGCCAAAAGGCGCTTGCGCTGCTCCGCCTTCTGATCGCCGATGCCAACAAGCTGCTCGGCAAGCGTTGAGTTCAGCCAGGGTGTTCGATTTGTGGCCACCCAAGTGCTCACCCACTGGCTATGCATCTTGAATTAGGAAAATCCATCGGACTTGTAGTTCTGCTGTTCATCCCGTTTTCGGGCACAATCGTTGCCCAAGGTGATCGGAATCTGGTATTTTCGTGCTCATCCAGCGGGCAACGTACTTTTTGCCCGGTAGATTCCGCCCGTGGCAACCCGCGATTCCGGCGGCAGCTCGGCAATGTTCGGTGTGTCGAGGGCTACACTTGGGGCAGCGAGCGCGACGGCGTCTGGGTGGACCGCGGTTGCCGCGCTGAATTTGAGACCTTGACCGCAGCACGGCGTCCCGTCGACGCCACCACCCGTATCGAGCAGGGTATGATCTTGTCGATCCGCACCAACGAGGCCATCCGGTCCAAGCGGGCCGACGGCCGGATCTTTACTGGGGTCGTCAACGAGGACGTTTTCGGCAGCAACGGCCAACTAGCGATCCCGCAGGGCTCAAGCGTCGAACTGATCGTTCGCGTGGCGCATGACCAGGATTTGATTCTGGATCTGGAATCCGTCGTTGTCGATGATCGTCGCTACGGAATTGATGCCTCGCCGGAACGGATTGAAGCGCGGGATGGTCGGGACGGTATTGGTGCCAACGGCAGGACGGGCAAGTTCGTCGGGGGCGGGGCTGCGCTCGGCGCAATTATTGGAGCCATTGCCGGAGGAGGCAAGGGAGCCGCGATAGGTGCCGGCGTCGGAGCGGCCGGAGGTGCGGTTGGCCAAATTGCCACGAGCGGCCGCGAGGTTCGGATTCCCGCCGAAACCTTGGTCTCGTTCCGAATGGAACGGAATCTTACCATGGGCGTCGCCGACCATGGAAGACTGGGCCGGGGTCGGCATTACCATGACCCGAATGAACGGCCCTGATCCCGCAATGCCGATTGTTTCAAGCCCTTTCCATTCAAAGGAACGAATCTTTAGCGAACGTTGTACGCTAGAAACTGAATGGGATCGACGCCACGACGCCGGATTGCCGTGACCGGCGGTGGCACGGCGGGTCACATCCTGCCCGCATTGGCCTTCCTTGAGGCTTACCAGCGCGACGTCGGTGCCGAGGGCTTCTTTGTCGGGTGTCACGGCGGCATGGAGCAGCAGCTTGTTCCCGCCCATTCGGTACGCTTGGAGACAATCCCCGGGAAGCCGTGGGAACGCCAGGGATGGTTCGGGCGCTTGGAGGCATTGGCCATCCTTCCGCTCGGAATTCTTGCCGCACGGCGGATTTTACGTCGCGAGCATGCTGAGTTGGTGATCGGCACTGGCGGGTATGCCTCGCTGGGTACCTGTATTGCGGCGAAAACGCTGGGTCTGCCGGTCGTGATTCACGAGTCGAATGTGCAGCCGGGGCTTGCAAACCGCCTGATTGCGGCCTTTGCGGACTTGGTTGGAGTTGGTTTCGAGGAGACGCGGCGGGCCCTGGGGCCGCGTGCCGTAATCACCGGAATACCAGCCCGGCCGGTAGTGCGCAGTCTGCCCTCGATCCCCAATTTCATCGTTTTGGGCGGCTCGGAAGGATCCCCTGTTCTGAATACGGAAGCGCCGCGCCTGTTCTCGGAACTGCAGCGGCGTGGTCTCCGGTTCACCGTCCGCCATTTGACAGGTTTCAGCGATCCTGGCCTGGTTCAACGCGCCTATGATACTTCCGGGTTGGACGCCCGCGTGGATGGCTTCGTGGATGATATGGGCCCGGTCTACGCCAGTGCCACATTCGCACTCGCTGCCGCAGGGGCACTCACGTTGGCGGAATTGTCGGCTTGCGGTATACCTTGTCTTCTGGTTCCCACCCCAGGCACAGCGCGTGAACACCAAATCTCAAACGCCGGATTCTATTCTCAACAGACCGGAGCACTCACCGTGGCGCCAGGCCCGTGGGACCCGGGCACACTTGCATCCCACATTGAGGCTATTTTGAACAGCGCGAAGAAAGAACGCCAACCGTCGCGGCAAGGTAGTGGCGGCTCCGAACAGCCTGCCGCCGTGGCACTGGTGCTGGAGTGCGAAAGGTTGTTGGACGGTATCAACCCTTCGCACAACTAAGCGGAATACGGTCGCGATTCACTTACGCCGTGCGTCGACGCCGAATCGCCACCATCGCTCCGCCGATGCCGAACAGCAGCACGGTCGACGGTTCCGGAGTCTCGCTCGCGGTATAGCTATTGATTGTGGAACGTCCCGAAACCGGATTCGTCGTGATCGTGGTATCGCCATTGATCGTCACAGCGGCCGCAATCGTTCCGTCGGGTCCGAGCAGATTACTGAAGTCGGTCCCCAGCAGATACACGAAAAACTCGCTGCCGTCGGTCGAGGACGTACCCAGCGCGGCACCGTCCAGTGTCACCACGAAACTGAA
>CAITMP010000753.1 GCA_903893525.1 uncultured Acidobacteriia bacterium
ACCGTCCTGACAAACTGAGAGATGGCAACACGCCCAAGGATGATTCGAATTCAGCCGCATTTCCGTCTGATTTTCCATCGCTTCTTTTCGGAGAAGCCCGGCCTGATAGGGCCTTGCGGGGGAGGGTCCAATTCGGACATCTGGTGCAGAAAAAATCCAATGGCGTTTTGGAAGCTGTAGTGACTGTCCTGGGTGGCCCCAAGCCAACTTACTATCCGAACTACATGCAACAGGGTTTGACCTTGATGAACCCAAAGGCGCGCTTGCGTGGTTGGAAGTTTTACGCTGCACGTCCGGATGGTTATAGCCCCAATCCCGGCGTGCTGCCCGGTGACAAGGATGGACCGAATTTTGATGTAGCCACCGCCTTTGAACCCTTGAACGCAGGCACCGTGTTCCGGGGTAAGGTGCGTTTCCATAACCTTCGCCCTCACGAACTTGGCGCGCTGATCTGGTCGCTCACCTGGGGTGGGCGCGCTGAATGCCGCCATCGCATAGGCATGGCTAAGCCTCTTGGTTATGGGTGCGCAAAGATTGGCATCAGGGGAGGCATCTTAATTTCCAACAAAATCTCAACGGACCAACCGGGCGTGGGACAGATGGCGATCGATTCGGAATCCTTGACGCGTTATTGTGGAGCATTCGAATCCTGGCTCGCGGAACAGCCCGGCATGGCCGGATGGTTGACGTCTCGAACGCTCACAACACTTCTGGACCTGGCTCGTCACGACCACGGGGTTCCTAAGGCTCGACTGGAATACCCGGTGCTTGATCCAGCCATGGATCGAAACGACTTCCGTGCCAACAAGTTCACTACACTCGACGAATGGCTCAAGATTGAGGGAAGAACCGAACCGCCCAAGTTCACCTTCTGGCCAGAGTGGATGCTCCCCCAAGTGGCGGCGGACTTGGATCCAGACGCGTTCCCCGGAGATTCCTTGCTTGTCAATGCAAGGCGGTGGGTTGATCGCCCTGAGGTCGGAGCAATCTATCGATGCAAGGTGGTCAAAGCCAACCCTAACACAAATAGGGTACGCCTTGAGATCGAAGATGGCGGTCAAGCCGGTCAGGGAAACCTGAATCTGGCAGGGCTGGACTTGACTCAAGTATTCCGTCTATTGAAGGTTGGCCGCCTAGTGGCTGCCAAGCTCCAAGCGGGAGGAGGAAATAGCAGTTGGAACTTCGACCCCATCACATGAACCCATGACTTCCCGTACCCTTCTCTGCACCACCGGAACCTCCATCGCGCAAGGCTGCAAGGCACTAATTGATTTTCAGAAGCGCGCATCTACCTGGGACGAGCCAACGCCGGAACTCACCGCGCAGATCCGCGAGCGACTCAATGGATTGGACCTAACCACTGAGGCCGGACGCGTGAGGGCCAGCGCAGAACTCAATGCCTTGCAGCGCCTGCCCGCAGATTCCGGTGACGAGGTGGTCCTGTTGACCACCGATACTGCCGACGGTCGTGCATGCGCCGAGGCCGTGCGGGAGGTGCTGATTGAGCAGTTCGAAATCTCCCGGGTTGCCATCGAGCGGATCGAGGGCCTGCAAGTGCGGGACTCTGATTTGCTGCGGCGCGAGGGACTGGCCAACCTCACCCGCAAACTGGTGCATTATCTGGATGATCCGCAGCGCCGCCATGGGGGAGGATGTGTGCTGTGCCCCAACGGCGGGTTCAAGGGAGTGGTGCCGTTTCTCACCATCCTTGGCATGATCTACCGCGCGCCGGTGGTGTATGTCTTTGAGTTTGCCGAGACACTTATCAAGCTGCCGCCGCTGCCCATTGGCTTTGCCACCGATCTCTTCGAACGCGCCATGCCCGCACTGCGTTGGGCGGCCAATGAAGGGGTTTTTGATCCCGAGGTCTTTTACCGCCTGATTCCCGGTTTCGCCCGCGATGAGC
>CAITMP010000754.1 GCA_903893525.1 uncultured Acidobacteriia bacterium
GCCGTCACGTCCCAGGATGTCCTGGATTTGGTCGCCAGCTTCCAGCATTCGGTGGTGGACCAGTTGCTCCGGCACGCGCTGGGAGCCACCAGCCTGATGGAAAACGCCAAGTCGCTGGTCATTTCGGGTGGCGTTGCCTGCAACTCCGGCTTGCGGGCTGCGGTTACGCAGCGAGCCATTGGAATGCCGGTGCATTTTCCGTCATTCGGACTCTCCACCGACAACGCCGTCATGATCGCCGCGGCGGCATTCGTTAAGTTCGCACAGGGCGAATTCGCCGGATTTGACTGTGCTGCGGAACCAAACTTGTCGCTGGCGAGATAGTTGCCCTACGGGGTGGCAACGCGAAGCACGATTTTCTCCAGCATGGCTGCCCCCGATTTCAGATTCTCCACAGAAATCCGTTCGTCGTTGCCATGCAGGCGCAGTTCGCCATCCTTGCGGAAAACCGGGACGCCGTATACGGCCATGCCCTTGGCCCGCAGAAAGGCCCCGTCCGTTGTTCCGCGCATCATGAAGGGCACCACCACCGCTTTCGGGGACGCCTCCCGGAACACCGACTCCATCGCCCTGTAGAGCGGAGACGTCAACGAACTGGGCTCGGTCGAAGGCTGCATGTCCTTCTCGGCTGGCTCCACGGTAACCGCTGGATCGCCCACAATCGCCCGCAGCCGCTCGAAAACCGCCGCTGGCTCCTCGCCCGGCAGTCGTCGGCCGTCCACCATAGCGTCAACCGAGTTCGGAATCACGTTGATCCGTACTCCGCCCGAAAGCATGGTCGGTGAGAGGGAGAAATGGAGCATCGCGCCGAATTCCGGGTCGATTTTGGTGATGGCGGCTGCGGCCTTGTCCGACTGCAACGGGTTGTCCAGCTGTTCTACCAGCGGTCCCAGAGCGGAATACTCCGGCAACTTCGAAATTTCACGGAAATATGCACGCGTGGTTGAGTTCAACGCCACAGGCTGGGCAGCATCCGTAAGCTTCACGATGGCGCGTGCCAAGTGTGTCACAGCGTTGTCCTCGCGGGGCAGGGAACCGTGGCCAGCTACCCCCTTGGCGGTCAGGTGGATCCGGGTCGGAATCTTCTCCGCCGTCTGGATCTGGAAGACGTCGCTGCCCGACGGTGTGTGTACGCTGTACGAAAATTCGTTCAACGCAAACTCCGCGTCCATCTTCGGCCAGGCGTTGGCGATCAGCCACTTCATCCCGCTCGACCCGGACTCCTCGTCCGATTCGCACACCAAAATGATGTCGCGGTTCAACACAGCCTTTGTGCGCTTCAAATGAACGAGCGTTGCCATCTCGGCTGCCAGCAGATTTTTCGTGTCCTCGGTCCCTCGACCGTAAATGTAGCCGTCCTTTTCGACCGCGGAGAACGGCTCAACCGTCCACTGGGAACGCTCAACTGGCACCACGTCACTATGCGCCATCAGCAACAGTGGCCGCTGGTTGCCCGACCCCTTCAGCCGCGCCACGAGGTTCAGCCTTGCCGGATCCGGGCCCAGCAGCTCTGCCGAAATGCCCTCCTGGTCCGCCACGCGCTTCAAGTATCGGGCCACTAGTGACTCGTTTCCCGGCGGATTCGACGTATCCAGTTTGATCAAATCGCGGAGGTACCCGTTGGCAAGAACGCCGACCGGATTTGCCCCTTGGCCAAGGCAGCCTCCGCAAATAACCAGTCCGACCGCAAGCCGCTTCAGCATGTCAATTCCCCCAAACATTCAGTCTAGAAGGCTGGCCACGCCCGCAAGGGCGGTACAATCGTCTCGCATGGCAGCTACCAAAATTACGGTGAACAACGACGGGTCCATCCGCGTCGAAGGGGAATTTGAAATTTGCGACCCGCAGGGTCAGGCCTTCGGGCTTGGCGGGCGGACGGTGATCGGCCTCTGCCGCTGCGGACTCTCCCAGAACAAGCCGTTCTGCGACGGATCGCACGCCCGGCAGGGCTTCCAGGACAAGGTTGTGGCCCGGGACCTCCCCGCGCCGAAGCCCAAGGTCTAACCTCGGTTATTTCCAGCCCGGCCGCCTCGTGGAATCACTTGGCGGCCTTTCCATTAGGTCTTGATATCATAGGTCGCTGGGACCAGCGCGGCGCATGAGTATTTCCTGCGGCAACGTGACAGTCCCGGATGACAACCGTCAATACACACACATATGATCAAAGTCGAAGGTCTGACCAAGCGATACGCGCGCAACGTCGCGGTCAAGAACATCTCCTTCGAAGTGGGCAAGGGTGAAATCGTGGGTTTCCTGGGCAAGAACGGTGCCGGGAAAACCACCACGATGCGCGTCCTGACCTGCTTTCTCCCGCCAACCGCGGGCAAGGCCAGCGTAGCCGGTTTCGATGTCCTCGAGCAGCCGCTCGACGTCAAGCGGAACATTGGCTACCTTCCCGAAACCCCGCCGGTGTACCCGGAGATGGAGGTGTCCGAATACCTCGAGTTCGTCGCGAAACTCAAGAACATGCCCAAGGGCGACATTGCCAAGCGCATCGACGAGGTGTGCGAGCGTGCCGCGTTGGGAGACGTCAAGCATAAGATTATCGGCAAGCTCTCCAAGGGCTACCGGCAGCGTGTCGGCATCGCACAGGCGATCATCCACAATCCGCCCGTGCTGATCCTGGACGAGCCCACCTCCGGACTCGATCCCGAGCAGCAGCTCCACGTCCGTGAACTGGTGGCGAGCCTTTCCGGCGACCACACCATCATCCTGAGCACCCACATCCTCTCGGAAGTGGAAGCCTCCTGTAGCAACGTCATCATCATCAACAACGGCGAAATCATCGCGTCGGACTCGGTGGCGAACCTGCATAAGCGCGGCAAGGCGTTCGAAACCGTGTCCATCCAAGTTGCGGGCGGTGATCCGGTTTCGGTGCGGCAGCGCCTGGAGGAAGTCCGGGGCGTCGCCCGCGTCGTTTCCAAGGATTCAAAGGAAGGCCTTGTGGCTTTCGAGGTCGAGAGCTTGGAGGGCGAAAAGGACATGCTGCGGCCCGATTTGGCCCGCGCTGTCGTCCAATCCGGCTGGAACCTGACGGAACTGAAGACCATCGGCGATTCGCTGGAGGAGATCTTCCTGGATCTCACGCGCGCCGAGTCGGCCAAGAAAGAAGGGGAGTCCGTTACGCAATGAGGAACATACTCACGATTTGCAGCAAGGAAATCAAAAGCTACTTCGTGTCGCCCATCGCGTATTTGCTGATGGGGCTTTTCGGATTGATTTTCGGGTACTTTTTCTATAGCGCCACGGCCTACTTCGTAATGGCCGGCATGCGTGCCCAGATGCAGGGCGGCGGCGGTCCGATGTCCGTCAACGAATACGTGATTGCGCCGTTGTTCGGTAACGCGAGCGTCGTTGGGCTCTTTCTGATCCCGCTGATTTCCATGCGGCTGTTTGCGGAGGAAAAGCGCTCCGGCACCATCGAACTGCTGATGACTTCACCCATCACCGATTGGGAAATCGTCCTCGGGAAGTTCCTGGGAGCGGTTTTCATGTATCTCTGCGTGCTGGCGATGGCCGGTGCCAATGTGGCGCTGCTTTTCATCTGGGGCAATCCCGATTGGCGTCCGGTTCTGACCGGATTTCTCGGTCTGGCACTCCAGGGTGCGACGGTCCTCTCCATCGGCAGCTTCATCTCCACCACCACCAAGAACCAGATCATCGCCGGCGCGGCAACGTTTTCCATTTGCCTGCTGCTTTGGGTGTTGAGCTGGGTCAGTTCGTACAATGAGGCGGGTTGGGCGCAGGTCATCGCGTACTGCTCCATCCTCACCCACTTTGAACCCTTCTCGAAGGGCATCATCGACACCAAGGACGTAGTGTTCTACCTGTCCGCGATCTTCCTCGGACTATTCCTGACCACCCGGTCGATCGAATCCATGAGGTGGAGGGCTTAATGGCAAGCTTCATGCAATCCCGGCAGACCAAGTACGGCACGTACGTAGCCGTCTATGTTTTGGTGGTTTTGGCCATCGTTTTTGCCGCCAACTGGCTGGCGAAGGACCACAACAAGACGATTGACGTCACCTCGAACAAGCGATTTACGCTGTCCGACCAGACGAAGAAGGTGGTGGGCGGTCTCTCCAAGGACGTCAATGTCTACTTCTTCGAGAAATCCGACCGTTTCGAAGGTGCCAAGGACATGCTGGACCGGTACAAGAACCTGTCCTCCAGGTTCGTGGTGAACTATGTCGATCCCGACAAGAAGCCGGACATCGCGCGCCTTGAAGGCATGCGGAACTTCGGCGACATCATCATCGACAACGGCGTGAAGAAGGAAACGGCCAAGGCGCTCACCGAGGAGGAACTCACCGGTGCCCTGATCCGCGTGATCAAGACGGGTTCCAGGAACGTCTGCTTTGTGCACGGGTCCGGCGAGCACCAGTTGAAAGATACCGCCCGCGACGGCTATTCCGCCCTCAAGGACGCGCTCGAAAAGAACAACTACAAGACTCAGGAAATCTCGCTGCTCGAGAAGCCGGAAGTGCCGAAGGAGTGCACCATCGTGGTGGTTGGTGGTCCGAAGGTGGACTACCTGGCACCGGCCGTGGATGCCATCCGTTCGTTCGTGAAGGGCGGCGGCAAGGCCATTCTCAACTTCGACGCAGTGTTGGAGTTGCCCGACCAAAAATCCGGCGATACACCGGCGTTGGTTGCGCTCGCCGCCGAGTGGGGCGTGACCCCGAAGGGCGACATCCTCCTCGACCTCAGCACCATGAGCCGGCTGTTCGGCCAGACCACGCCGTTGGTTGCGACCTACGAGTCGCACCCGATTGTCCGGGTGATGGCAGACGTCGCCAGCGCCTTCCCCATGTCCCGTAGCTTGGAAGTGAAGGCCCCCGCCGCGAAGCTGTTCTCCACCGGCGATTCCAGCTACTCACTCACCAACCCCAAGCCCCCGATCAAGGAATCGGACTTGGACAAGGCCGCCAAGGGTCCCTTCGTGATGGGTGCGGCCGCCAGCATCGGCAGCGGGCCCACTGCAGGCCGCGTCGTCGTGATGGGCAGTTCCAACTGGATGTCCAACTACATGCTCTCAGCACCAATCGCCAACCGCGACTTGGCCCTGAACACCATGAACTGGCTGACGTCGGACGAGGACCTGATTTCGATTCGCCCCAAGGATCCGGAAGACCGCCGACTGAACATTACGGGCGTCGGCATGAAAACCTTGTTTTGGTGCAGCGTGATCGGCTTCCCGCTGATCATCATCTTCTCGGGCGTACAGGTTTGGTGGAGAAGACGCTAGCATGAAGAACCCAATCGGACTTCTCGTAGCCTGCGGAGTCCTGATCGTTCTGGGCGGGCTGGTGTGGTGGACGGGTCAACATCCGTCCAAGCCCGAAACCACCACGCCGGCAGTCCCGAAAATCCTCGCCTTGGGCGAGGACCAGATCGAGGGTATCCGCATCGCCAAAGCCGGATCGGACTCCATCCGGCTGAAAAAGACGGCGGAAAAGTGGGGCATTGCGGAACCAACGGTATTCGATGCCGATCAGGACGCCGTCAAGTCCCTTGTTAGCTCATTGGCAGCCTTCAATGGTGACAGGGTAATTGACGAAAACCCGGCGGACTTGGGCACCTTCGGTCTGAAGGATCCAGCCGTCGAAATCGAGGTTACGGTCAAAGGTGGTACCAGCAACAAGCTGCAGTTCGGCTCGGACACACCATCGGGCAGCGGCACCTACGTGAAGCTCTCGGCCGCCTCCAAGGTGTACACGGTTCCTGCGTCGGTTAAGGCCAATTTCGACAAGTCCGTCACGGACCTGCGCGAAAAGCATCTTCTGACATTCAACCAAGACAAGCTTACAGGCCTCACTGTAACCACAAAAGGGTCGGCTTTCGAGTTCGGACGCAACGCGCAGAACGAGTGGCAGATCGTGAAGCCGGGTCCATACCGTGCCGACGGTCTCCAAGTGGACGACTTGGTGCGCAAGCTCAAGGACGCCAAGATGGACTTGGCGGGCGACGATCAAAAGAAAGCTGCTGCCGAGTTCACGACCGGTGCGACGATCGCAACCATCTCCATGCGTGACAATGGCCTTCCGCAGGCCATCACAGTCCGCCAAGCCAAGGACAAAACCATCTACGCACGCAGTTCGGTGGTGGAAGGCACCTACAAGCTGTCCGGCGATTTGGGCGATGGATTGAAGGACAAGGACATCGACAGTTTCCGCAACAAGAAGCTGTTCGATTTCGGCTTTAACGATCCAACCAAGGTTGAGATCGACGGCAAGCCTTACCAGAAATCCGGAGAAAAATGGACTGGCCCGTCCGGCCAAGTCGATTCACCGAGCGTGCAGTCGGTAATCGACAAGCTCCGGGATCTGGCAGCGTCGAAGTTCAGCGACAAGATGGCGGGAACGGTCGCTTTGTCACTCGCAGTCACTTCCGGAGACAAGAACAAGGTCGAAAAGGTTTCCATTTCCAAGGCTGGTGATTCGTACAACGCACAGCGCGAAGGCGAATCGGCGGTCTACGTGCTGGATGGAAAGACATTCGACGATTTGCAGAAGGTGATTCAGGGCATCAAGCCGTACGCTGCCCCGAAACCGGCGACACCGGAGAAGAAGAAGTAGCCTATTGAACGCCCTCCTTACCGACCTCTATGAACTGACCATGGCTGCGGGTTATTTCGCTGCCGGGAAACAACATGAGGTCGGCACATTTGAACTGACCGTTCGGCGGCTGCCGCGAAACCGCGATTTCGTCGTAGTCGCCGGACTCCATCGAGTGATCGACTACCTCCTGAACCTAAAATTCGAGGGGGAGGAGATCGCCTACCTTCGTGGCTTGCCCAATTTCCGCAACGCGCCTGGGGAGTTTTGGGACTACTTGGCTGCCTTCCGCTTCACCGGCACCATGTTCGCGGTTCCAGAGGGTACTGTTGTCTATGAAGGCCAGCCAATCCTAAACATCCGGGCCCCTCTGTGCGAGGGCCAGATCCCCGAAACTTATCTTTTGTCCGCGCTTACCTTTGAGACCCTCATCGCCTCGAAAGCGGCCCGTGTAGCGCACGCTGCGCAGGGCAGGGACGTGGTCGAATTCGGAACGCGCCGGGCCCATACCCCCGAAGCGGGCGTTTTGGGCGCGCGGGCCGCCTACATCGGCGGTTGCGTCGGCACCAGCAATACGCTTGCGGGGTTCCGCTACGGGATTCCTGTGATGGGAACCGCGGCGCACTCCTGGGTCATGTCGTTCGAGACGGAATTGGAAGCCTTCCGGTCCTTGCAGCAGCTGCTGGGCGACCGGACCGTGCATCTATTGGACACCTACGATGCCATCCAAGGCGCGCACAACGCGGCGAGCCTCGGTAAACCACTCTGGGGCGTCCGCCTCGACAGCGGAGACTTTCTGTCCCTATCTCACCAAGTGCGAGCGATTCTGGATGCCGCCGGGCTCCAATCGGCCAAGATCATGGCGAGTGGGGACTTGGACGAATACAAGATTCAGGCGTTGGTGGCTGCAGGTGCCCCCATCGATGCCTTCGGGGTCGGTACGGAACTGGCCGTTTCGGGAGATGCGCCGTCGATGGGCGCGATCTACAAGCTGGTGGAGATTGAAAGCGGCGACCAGACTCGTTACACCGCCAAGCACAGTCCCGAAAAACAGACTCTTGCCGGGGCCAAGCAGCTCTTCCGCTTTCCGGAATTCGACCTGCTCTCCCTGCAGGACGAATGCGCGATTGGATCGGAAGCGCTCCTGAAACCCTATATCGTGAACGGGCAACTGGTTGCCGACCTGCCCTCTGCCGGTCAAATCCGGGAACGCGCAGCGCGAAACTTGTCAACCTGGCCGCAACCGGGGCGACGCATGGAGCTTTCCAAGTCTCTGGAGGAATTGAATGAGAGCATTTTTCGATATTGATACCCAGATCGACTTCCTGTATCCATCCGGGGCCTTGTACGGCAAGGGCGGGGAAAGCCTGATTGCCCCGATTGCGGCCATGAACCGCTACGCCGTCGCGAACGCCATCCCGCTGGTTTCGACAATGTGCGCCCACGGAGAGGATGCAGGGGAGTTTCAAGTGTGGCCACCCCATTGCATCGCGGGGACTTGGGGCCAGCGGAAACCAGCATCACTACTCTTTGGCAAGCAGGTCGTGGTTCCAAACCGTCCGGTACAGCTGGATCTAGCGGGGGCCAACCAGATCCTCCTTGAAAAGGACGACCTTGATCTTTTCACGAATCCGAATGCGGTCGACGTACTGGATGTCTTGGATATCGACGAGGTGGTCGTCTATGGTGCCTTCACGGAATACTGCGTCAAATGCGCGGTGATGGGCTTGATGAAATGGGGCCGGAATGTGAAGTTGGTGCTGGACGCCACCGCTGCCTTGGATGAGGCGGCTGGATTGGAAGTCCTGAAGGCGTTCTTAAGGGAGGGCGGCCAATGCGTCACCTCCGCCGAGATTCTGGTTTGAGGGTCGCCTAGCGCCGGACCAGCTTCCGGTGGAGCAGGTAAGTTGTCTCGGTTGGAACGCCGCCCTTGTATTTCACGCGCAACAGCACTTGGAAGTAGCGGGGGATTGCCGAATCGGTCCCCTGAAGCTTAGCCGTCAGCATCCGCGCAAATACCGGATCCGTAAAGGCATCCACTGCACCCACGCGTCCGAACGTGCTGTTGCTGGCAAAGGTCATCACATCCGTATTCCCGTTCGGCCCGGCGGCGTGCGTAACCAAAACACGGGCCTCGCCATCCTCACCGAAGAATCCCGGGGGATCGCGGTAGGTGTACAGTTCGGGTTCCCCCGCCTGTGGATGCAGAATGCGGAATCCTTCGGGCGACTCCCCGATTTCCAAAACGACTGGCATACTGCCGAGCCGTTCGTTGAAGAACCGGGGTGGGCCCAGGAACAGCACATTCGAATCCGCCATCTGCTGCCATGAAAATTGGCTGCTGCGGAACAGTGATATCCCTGGTTGCCTCGGGCCCAGCCTCTGCCCCAGCAGGAATGCCGCATTCACCTCCCCCACGGCCGCGTAGTAGTTCACCTGCTTGGTTTCGGGATTGCCCAGCGCCTTGCTGACGGCCGCGAAACTGGGGGAGAGGAGAAGGTCGTCCCATTTCTCGATGGAAGGGTCCCTGTAAATCGTCTTGTTCTTGAACTGAAGGAACAAGGGGTTGCCGACGGAAATCACCAGCGGCCTGGCGGAGTGGACGAACGGACTCCAGAGCTGGTCCAAGTCCGACGACCAAGGCGACGGAGCGACTCCCGACGTCGAACTCCCGGCTCCCAGCCTCCCGGCCACGTACCCGCCCGCGATGCACAAAATGGCTGCAAGAAAAATCAAAGCCATTTTTGGCTTCCGGCCCAAGCCGGGGGGCGGAACCGGTGCCGATGACAGCTCCTGAAGTTCGTCCTCCTGAACGGGCGGTTCCACCACGACGGCACCGGACGGCTCGCACAGCAACCGCAGCCGACCCTTGGGCAGCGACACGACCATGGCCTCCTCCCGCCCTTCGGACTGGTAGTAGTCAAACAGCTTCTTGCGCAACCGACCGATTTGGATTCGCGCGGTGGAATCCTGGCGCGGGTCATAATCCTCCGGTTTCCCGAAGGCATCGACCCCGATCGTGTACTCCTTCAGTTGGTCCGCATCGCCGGTCGCCGCGTGATCGGCAAGGTAGCGCAACAGCCTGCGCGATGACGGTGCATTGCGGAAGCACTCGCTGCGCAGTATCCTTTCCACGTTTTCCTGAAGCACCGACTCGACCCCGTTCACTTGACTGCCATCATACGACGGGGGATGGAGGTGGTTTTTGGAAGTGTTGTGTTTTCAATGCAAATATGGTGTTACAGGAACCGCTACACAAGTGTTGCCCCCTTGCTAACCAGTGCACGGGCCCTGCGCCTTGCCGCTTGCACTGCAGGGGCGATACCTTGAATACAGGTCCTTCCGCTTGCGACTCCCTTTCATCCCGTCCTCCGTACGCGTCTCGCTCTTGGTCGCGGCATTTGCCGTCGCCGCCTTCGGTCAAGGCGAGGCTTCAGACAATGCCGAGGAGGACCTCAACCACGCCGTCAAGGTTTCCGATGATGTCCTCTGGCAATTGCAGCTGGGCGATATCGCTGAGGTCCGCACATTCCGGTACACGGGTCTTCCGCGCGGCAAGAGCGGCAACCCGATGATTCTGTACGCCTACAGCTATATTCCGAAAAGCCTCGACCGCGCGTCCAAGCATCCAATGATTGTGTTGGTGCACGGCGGAGTCCATGGCAACAACTCGACTGGCGGACCGGCCAACAACGCTACCATCGTCCGGGAGATGGTCGAACGGGGCTACGTTGTAGTGGCACCGGACTACCGGGGTAGCGTCGGGTACGGGCCCGCCTACATGAAGGCCCTGGATTACGGCGGCAAGGAAAACGACGACGTGCTTGGTGCGAGGAACTGGATGGTGGAGCGGTACCCGTTCATCGATCCGGCCCGTGTCGGGGTTGTTGGTTGGAGCCACGGCGGCATGATCGCACTTTTCAACATCTTCCAGCATCCTGATGCCTATGCCTGTGCGTTCGCAGGGGAGCCGGTTAGCGATCTGATCGAGCGTAGGAAGTATTTGAAATCAATGCCGCGCACGATGTCCGACAGCGCCGGTGAAGCGGCGGCAAACGATGACGAGGAGTACCGGAAGCGGTCCCCGGTTACCTACGTGTCCAAGCTCGAAAAGCCCCTCCTCGTCCACGGAAACACCAGCGACGAAACGGTCCGGGTTGTCGAGGTGGAGAATCTAGTCGGTGCCTTGAAGGCTGCCGGCAAGAAGTTCGAATACAAGATTTACCAGGCCGCCCCCGGCGGTCACCATTTCAACCGCATTGACACCAAGCTCGCCGTTGAATCGCGCGGCGAGATCTACACATTCCTAAAGAGGTACCTGAAACCATGACGTTCCGGAAAATCGCATTTCTACTCCTCATTCTGGCAGCGACCGCATTCGGCCAGACCAGTGGCACCATCAGCGGTGAAATCCTGGACGATAGCGGGGCAAAGGTGCCCGGCTCGAGGATCGAGGTGAGGAACACCGGAACTGGCGAGAAGCGCGAAACCACTTCGTCTGCCTCCGGCCAGTACAGCGTGCCGTTCCTCGCGCCGGGAACCTATGCCGTGGAAGTGTCGAAGACCGGTTTCGCAACGTCTGTTACGAATGCCGTGCTCGGCGTTACCGAACGCATTGCGGTGGATGTCCGCCTGAAACCGGCTTCGGTGAGCGAACGGATCGAGGTCACCTCGGCGGCACCGCTGCTGCAAACGGAATCGTCGGCACTGGGGAGGGTAGTGGAAGGCACTTCCGTCAAGGAACTTCCACTTGCCTCCCGCAACTTCACCCAGCTGCTAACCCTGTCGCCCGGGACATCGGGTCCGCTGAATGATGCCGGAGCCTTGGGGCGGGGAACCCAGAACATCTCGTCAGGCGGTGCCCGCTTGGGGTCGAATTCGGTCTACATTGACGGTGTCGACTCGGTCAACGTCCACAGCAATACTTCCAACGAGAATGCCTTCGGCTCGAACGGCTTGGTTGCGCCCTCGCCGGAAGCGATCCAGGAGTTCAAGGTACAAACCGGCCTCTACGACGCTCAATCCGGGCGCAGCGGCGGCGCGGCTGTGGTGCTTGTGACCCGTTCGGGAACTCCCCAGTTCCACGGCGGCCTGTACGAATTCTTCCGCAACGATAAGTTGAACGCCAACAGCTTCTTCTTCAATGCGACGGGCCAGGCACGGCCCGTTTTGAAGCAGAACCAGTTCGGCGGCAATTTCGGCGGCCCGGCGATCAAGAACAAGACGTTCTTCTTCTTTTCCTACCAGGGAACCCGGCAGAGGAACGGACTTTCGGGCTCCAGCTCACTGAGCCTGCCCCAAATCCCGTTGGACCGGTCGCGTGCGTCACTTGGCAAGGTCTTCGCGGGCGCGAAAGGCGCACGGGGCGGAACCACAATCCTCTCGGACGGTTCCAACATCAATCCGGTATCATTTGCCCTGCTGAACCTGAAACTGGCGAACGGCAGCTATGTGATCCCGTCGCCGCAGCGTGCGGTAACGGGCGTCAACTACGCCGTCTCGCTTCCGGCCACTTATTCCGAAAACCAGTACATCGGCAATGTGGATCACCAGCTGACGGCCAACAACCGGTTGATGTTCAAGTCCATCATCTCGGCACAACCGGCGTTCCAACCGCTGCCCGCCGCCACAGTGCCGGGATTTGGCACCACCCAGGATTTCAAGAGCCGGATCATGAGCCTGACCGATACCCACATCTTCACGGCCAACCTCGTCAACGAAGCACGTATGGGCTTCTCGCGACTGGATGGCGTGGTGGTACCGGAAAGTGCGATACCGCTGTCCTCGGTCGGCATGAAGCGGTTCAATTCAGCGGATTTCCCGGACATCCCGCAGATCATCGTCACGGGTGCGTTCAGCATCGGCTACAGCGTGAATGCCGATCAGGGGGTGAACCAGGACACGTATCACTTCGTTGACACGCTCTCCTGGGTCAAAGGGCGCCACCAGATCCGTACCGGCATGGAGATGCGCCGTTACGTCGATGACTACTATTCGAACAACCGGTTCCGCGGCACCATGACGCTGCAGAGTTTCGGCGACTTCCTCGTCGGGCAGTCGGGCGCGGCCGTCGCCCAGGGCGGCAACGGCACTGGCTTCAGCAACATCAACAGCTCCAGCGTCGCCAGCGGCGTCACCGACCGGATGGACCGCATTACCGACCTCTCGTTCTTTGTCCAGGATGATTGGAAAGTCACCAGCCGCCTGACCATCAATGCGGGCATGCGGTGGGATTACATGGGCTACGCGGTGGACGCGCTGGGGCGCAACGGCAGTTTCGACACGAGGCTTTACAAGGTTCCAGGCGCAAACGGCTCGTCGGCTGGTTTCGTGCAAAGTTCCGCGTCGAAGAAGCCGGTGACGGGTGTGCCCGGGGTCTCCCCAACCCTGATCGACAACCCTCCGACCCGCAACTTCGGCCCGAGATTCGGCGTTGCATACAAGGTCTCCGACAAGCTCGCAATGCGCGGCGGCTACGGAATTTACTACGACCGACTTTCAAATCAGTTGGGTCTGCTGGAAGCGCTTTCGCTTCCCGGCTACGTGCGGACGGACCTCCAAGCCTCGTCCAACAGTTTTGCGTCGTTGCAGGATCCGTTCCCGGTTCTTCCGCAGCGTTCGCAGTTCCCGGTTGTTCCAACCCTTTACCCGCCTCCGTACACAAACGACCGCCCTGCGATTGGGTTGAACGCGGTGGATCCAACCATGAAGACCCCCTACCTGCAGCAGTGGGGCTTGAACATGCAATACCAACTGACCCAGTCCACCTTGGTGGAAGTCGGATATGTGGGGACGAAGGGTTCCAATCTTGCCACCCAGCGCTTGATCAACCAGCCGGTTCTGGCCAGCGCGTCGGCGCCGGTGAACGGGGAAACGACGAACACGGCGGCGAATGCGCAACTTCGTGTCCCCTACGTCGGGTTCTCGCCGACAGGCTTGGTCTGGCTCGAAACTTCGACCGACTCGCGCTACAACTCGATGCAAGCCAGCGTCACCCGCCGTTTGTCCAAGGGATTGCGCATGCTGGTGGCGTACACTTGGGCCAAGTCGCTGGACAACAACTCGGGCTCGTCCACGGGTGCAACCTTCACAGGCATTGATGGCGACCAGACCCGCCTCGGGCTGAACCGCGGCCCGTCCGACTTCGACCGGAAGCAGCGGCTTGTGGTGAACTACAGCTACAGCGTCCCGAATTGGGGCTTCGGCTGGAAGAACACGGCAATCGGCAAGCGGCTATTCAACGGTTGGCAGCTGGCCGGTGTGGTGATTGCGCAGACGGGAACGCCGATCAGCGTCTTGGACACCAGTGGCGCGGCACTGTATGGAACTGCCAGCAGCAGGGCGAACTGGGCTCCCGGCGCGACGGTTGAAACCGCGACGCTCTCGGGCAGAACAGAAGACAGGTTGAACAACTACTTCAACAAGGCGGCGTTCGTCACGGCTGGAAATTTCTTCGGCAACACCGGACGGGGCATTCTGCGCGGGCCTTCGCAGCGGAACACGGATCTCTCCGTGAACAAGCGTATCGCGGTTACCGAAAAATACCAGTTGGAATGGCGCAGCGAGTTCTTCAACATTCTGAATTTCGCCAACTTCGCCAATCCGGGTGCCAGCATCACGACGTCCAGCCATGCCACCATTCGGAGCACTACCGGCAACCCCAGGGTGATCCAGATGGCGCTGAAGTTGAGCTTCTAGGTCTTCATTCTGAGTATTGGACCAATCGCCGGGCCCTCAACCCTGGCTTCTGGTCCAGTACTCCAGTTTCGATGCCAAGGCGTCGCGGTCGATTGGCTTCGACAAATAGTCGTTCATGCCTGCCGCCAAGCAACGGTCCCTCTCGCCTTGCAGAACGTTTGCGGTTAGGGCGATGATCGGGATATCGGCACCGCCCGGAGCGGCGCGTATTGCCTGTGTCGCCTCGAATCCATCCATTTCCGGCATCTGGCAATCCATCAGGATTCCGCCAAAACGACCGGGGGCGTAGGCTTCCACTGCCTCGCGGCCATTGTTGGCGATGGCCGTTGAATAGCCAAGTTTCTTCAAATAGAGCACGGCTACGCGTTGGTTGACGGCATTGTCTTCCACAACCAGAATATGCGCGGTTCCGGCTGAAGGCTGTGCACTGGTTTTTTGGGGAAGCTCCGGCAGCTGGGCGGGAGCCGTAGCTATGCCACCACCTGAAGTCTCAAAAGCCTTTCCCAGCGCCTGCAGCAAACTGGATTCCCGAATCGGCTTCATCAACACTTCGTCGACATCGCGAGTCCGGATACTGTCCCGATCGGTGTGCGAGGACAGGATCAGGATTGGGACGCTTCCGAACTCCGGGAGGAGGCGGATCGAGCGGGCCAGCATCAACCCATCGACATCCGGCATCCGGAAATCGCTGAGAACTGCATCAAAACCACGTCCGAGCTTGGCGGCCCCGTTCAATTCGTCGATTGCGTGTTCCGCGCCGTCGGCAGTTTGTACCTCGCAGCCGTTGCGTTGCAGTTGCAGTTGCAAAACGCGCCGGTTGGTCGCGTTGTCGTCGACCACCAGGATTCGGCGCCCGTAGAGCGTCGGTGGCGGGGGTGCGGCGGCGGGCGGAATCCCCAGCCGCAGGGTGAACCAGAATGTGGACCCGTTGCCGGGCTGGCTGACTACCCCAATCTGACCGCCCATCAGCTCGACCAGCCGCTTCGATATGGCCAATCCCAGGCCTGTGCCTGCAAATCGGCGCGTGCTGGAGGAATCGGCTTGGCTGAAAGCTTGGAAAAGCCGCCCCTGCGTTTCTTCAGAGATGCCGACACCCGTGTCGCGGACCTCGAAGCGGATGAGGCCGGATACCCCGGAGTGGTCCACGACATCGACCGTGATCGCAACCTCGCCCGAATCGGTAAACTTGATGGCGTTTGACAGCAGGTTGAGGAGGATCTGCCTAAGGCGGTGCTGGTCGCCCCGAACCAGTGCCACTGAATCGGTGGTGGCGGGTAGAACGATCTCCAAGCCCTTCTTGTGTGCGGCCGCCGCGACAATTTCCGCACACTCCTCTATTACCGGGAACAGGTGGAACGGCGTATCCTCCAAATCGAGTTTCCCGGCATCGATCTTGGAGAAGTCCAGAATGTCGTTGATGATGGAGAGCAGCGCCTCGCCGGAGTTGCGGATTGTGGAGACGTACTCCCGCTGCTCGCGCGATAAGCCGGTGTCCAGCAAGAGCGACGTCATTCCGATGACGCCGTTCATCGGCGTCCGGATTTCGTGGCTCATGGTCGCTAGGAAGTCGCTCTTGGCTCTGGCGGCGGCTTCGGCTGCGTCGCGGGCGGCAGCCAGCTCCACCGATTGTGCTGTCAGCGCAATCTCGTTGCGGCGAATTTCGGTCACGTCCTGGACAAAACCCTGCATGCCGGCCGTGGCGCCCTGGACGGGTTCGGCCACCATCAGGAGATGGCGTACATGGCCGCTGGGCAGTTCCAGCTGGTAGTTGTAGACACCGGTGCCGGCGTCCCGCTGGGCGTGCGAGTAAGCACGAACAAGGCGGCGGCGGTCCTTTGGGTCCACCATCCGGTTGAGGAACTCCTCAATCGTGGGTGGTCCCAAGGCAGGCTCGCGCTCGAAGATTGGGAACATCGCCTTGGACCAAGTTACCCGGCGGTGCTCGTCGATTTCCCAGCTGCCTATGGACGCCATCCGCTGGGTGGCTTCGAGGAGTTCCTGTGAGCGAAGGGAACGGCTGGCAAGGTCCTTCTGTTCGGTGATGTCCTTGAAGTAGATGGACACCCCGCCCAAGGTGGGACGGCAGGAAACATCCAGTGCGACGCCCAAACCGGAATGGACGGCTTCGAAACGCATGGGCTCCACAGCCTTCACCGTGCGACGGAAGTGGGCCATGAATTCAGGGGCGGACTCCGGGAATAGCTCGGCCAAGCCCACACCTACCGCTGCGCGGTCCCCCAAGGTGGCACGTGCTTTTCGATTCAAGTGGGTGACCACCAAGTCCGAATCGGCAGCAACAATGCTGTCGAGGGTGCCGTCGAGCACGGATGCCAATCGGTCGGCCGACTGCTGCAGCCATTCCTCGGCTTGTTCGCGGCGGCCGAGTTCGCGGAGGCCGATCCATAGTCCGAACAGGCCCAGACATAGGGCCCCCGTCAAGGTGACCCCCATGGAGATGAACGAAATGGTGATGTTCTGCTGGCGGTGTGCTTTCAATTCCGCCACGATGCGCGATTCCTCGGACCGCGTTTGATCCACCGATCGACGCAGAAATCCCTCAAACTCTGTATCCGCATCCGATAGAGCCCGGGCACCGCCGGTTGGCAGGCGCGCGTGCTCGTCGACAAGACGACGAAGATCGAACAACCTCGTTTGGAGACCGACGCTCAAGCCGTCAAGCGAGGTTTGGGGCCCGCGTTCGAATGCCAAATTGCGCGCAGCAACGGCACTGGCACGGCAATTGTCGATGGCCCTGTCCAATGTTTGGAGTCCCGGAGCATCCACCGTTCGCACCAAGCTCCGGATTTCATCCTGTACTGGCTCGCAAGCTATTCGGATGGCCTGTAGGCTAGCTGAAACCGCATAGGAGTGTTCTATGCGCCGAGCGTCTTCAGCCGATTTGGAAATGACGCGCAGCTCCAGCACGCGGGCCGTGATGAGCAGGACAATCGCGGTGGAAAAACTCCCCTTGATTTTTGAGCGCGATGAAGTCACAATGTTTCGCCGATTCGGGTCCAGTCACACCAGTGACAGCTCCCAACCAAATTGTTTCACGTTCCGTGCCACCGGTGCCGGGGAACGGGTTTTAGTCGACCGTCGGCAGTACGGATTCCGCCCGCCATCAGGCGGGAGGTACCGTAGCCCTCCCGCTGGCAATCCGCTTACCTACGACACGCTCACAGGTTTTTCAGGAAAGTCAGGCTGGGCGCGAAGAAGTACTCGCCCCCGCGCATGGTTACAAATCCGGAAAACCCGAAGGCGACAGCCGGTTTGGTTGTGTCATCCCACCCGCCGGGCCATGTCTGGGCAACCGCTGCGCCCGGGCCCTGTCCGATGATCGGATTGATACCGGTGTTCGGTGCCGGAAAGTCTTGATTGTTCGCCCAAAGCTGCTGGGTAAACAGAAACTGATCTGTGAGGCTGCGGTTGTAGGCCATGAACAGCAGACCGACGCCACCTGTGGGCAGCAAAGGGGCAATTGTTTGGTCGAAATCGGCCAATGACTTCGCGTCAGGCACGTCTGAAGGGGGCACTCTGCGTGGGGTCTCTGTAAACGGGATTCCGCGCCGGGGCATGATGTGCGACCGTTCGAAGGGGTCGGCGTGCCGCGGATTTACCTTGCGGATATGGGCGTGGAACGGGCAGCGGCTTCCGGGATCGTTGCCGTAGTTGAAGTCGTTTGGCGGAACTTGGCCTTTGGAATCGTCGGCCATGGTGACTGGCGTACCGTCCTCGAAGCGACCGACAACCAAGGCACCGGCCAATTCGCGGGCGTCATCATTCAAGCCCAAGGCGTCCGCCAGTTCCTGTTCGCGGCGTTTGAATCCGAGCACGTTCTGCTCCAGCTTGCGGAAGATGAAATAGCTGCCGAAACTGTCCGGGTCATTGGCGGCCGGATCTTGGACCAGGGCCGCGTTCAAGCCGAAACTGGGGTCCCATCGGGCGGAACCGGCTGTCGTGGTTTCATCGGCGATATCTTCTGTGAGCAGGAGCGGCTGGCTCCTACCGTCGACATACCCAAAATGTTCGATGCCGACGTCGGCGTGGTTCTTGACTGCGCTGCCCACCTGCTCATGCAGGATGACTGCACCGGCCTCGCCGAGGAGTTTCGAGATTTCGAAGCGCTTGTGGTCCACTCCACTCCGTGTCATATCGCCAATAAGGATCATGCCATCGATTTGCTGTGCGAAGGCCGCTTCCCAGCCCGCCAAGTCGTCCTTCACGGCGGCCAGACTTGTTGGGTCGCTCATTCCGGCCACGAAGAGCGGTTCGTTCGGCATTGGGGCCACTCCCAGTGCCGCGTACCCTGTTGCCGACAGAAAGGCGGCGACGAAAGTGCTTCCGGGTTTCTTCGTTTTCTTGAATTGTTCAGTCTCCCGCAGCTGTTTGTCCGCGGTGGTGATGTGATAGTTCGCCAACTCCCGGAGAGCCCGTTTGGATTGCAACTGCTGGGCCGGGTCCAAACGGAAGAAGATGTTGAGAGTTTCCGGGCGTCCGTGCGCCTTCAAAATGTTGCCTTGGAGGCATTGCAACATTTTCTGTTCTTCTGGGGAGGCGTTTTTCCAAGAC
>CAITMP010000755.1 GCA_903893525.1 uncultured Acidobacteriia bacterium
CGTTGAATTTGTTGGCAGCATGAGAACGGAAAATAAACAGCGCCTCGCGCAATTGCGGCGGTGGAGGACCAGGAAAAAGGTCTCCGGAACCCCGGAACGGCCACGCATGAGCGTGAAATTCACGGGTCAACACATCTACGTCCAGTTCATCGATGACACCATCGGCAAGACACTGGCGGCCGTACAATCCTTCGGGAAGACGGCCCCGGAGGGCGTGAAGAGTGCCAATGTCGCCGGAGCCATGGTGGTCGGCAAGGCAGCGGCCGAGATCGCCCGTTCCAAGGGGATTGAGGCGGTGGTATTTGACCGGAGCGGTGCCCGCTACCACGGGAAAGTCAAGGCGCTTGCGGATGCCGCACGCGAAGGCGGACTCAAATTTTAACGGCTTATTCCAGGAGGCATTCTCGTGTCTGACGAAAAACCAAATTCATTAGTTAGTGCAGCCCCGGTGGGTGAGGCGGCTTCGGCCCCTGTTGCGCCTGTTGCCGCGGTTCACGCCGAAGCGGCACCGGCTCCCGAGCGCCATGAGCAACGTCCCTACCACGGTGGCGGGCGCGGAGGTCATGGCGGTCACGGTGGACCGGGCGGTCAACGCCGCGGTCGCCGTCCCAATGACAACGATCAGAAGAATGATGAGTTCGTTGAAAAAACGATTCACATCAATCGTTCTGCCAAGGTGGTCAAGGGTGGTCGACGCTTCAGCTTCAGCGCTCTTGTCGTCATTGGCGATCGGATCGGCAAGGTGGGTTTGGGCCTCGGCAAGGGCAACGAGGTCAGTGATGCGCTTCGCAAAGGGGGCGAGAATGCCCGGGGTCAATTGACCGCGGTCTCGCTCAACGGCGGAACCATCCCCCACGAGGTCTACTCGGAATTCGGTGGAGCCAAGGTCCTGCTCCGGCCCGCCAGTCCCGGAACCGGATTGATTTGTGGTCCGGTGGTTCGCAAGGTGGTCGAATCCGCGGGAGTCAAGGATGTCCTGTCCAAGTCTCTCGGCTCCAAGAATCCCGCGAACGTCGCAAAGGCGACCCTGGCCGCTCTGCACCGGCTTCGCAGTCGTGATTCCATTCTTAAATCCCGCGGTCTGAAACCCGCGCCCGCTTCTTCGTTATGAGCATGCGTCTTCACAATTTGAAGCCCCGCCCAGGGGCCAAGCACCGCACCAAGCGATTGGGGCAGGGCGAGTCGAGCGGTCGGGGTAAAACCTCAGGTCGCGGCGGCAAGGGCCAGAGTGCCCGTTCCGGCAGCAGCAATCGTATCGGCTTCGAAGGTGGCCAGATGCCATTGATCCGCCGTATTCCAAAGCGTGGTTTCAATAACGATCGCTTCCGGACGACCTACGCTCCGGTCAACCTCGCCGAACTGAACGAATTCGAAGAGGGATCCGTGGTGGATTCGCTGGCGCTTCAAAAGATCGGTCTTGTGAATGGGACCATTCTGGATGTCAAAGTCCTCGGTGACGGGGAATTGACCAAGAAGCTTCACGTGAAAGCCGCCGCTTTCAGTGCGTCCGCCCGGGCGGCCATTGAAAAGCTGGGTGGTACGGCGGAAGTGGTCGCCTAAACGGTTCCCGTCCATGCTCGGAAAACTCCTTCAGACATTCGCCAACTGCTTCAAGATACCGGAGCTTCGGTCCCGGATTCTCTTTACGGCGTTGGTGCTGGGTGTGTGCCGGTTGGTCACCATGACCCCGGTTCCTGGCTTGGATGGCAGCGCGTTGGTCGCCTACATGAACAAGGGACCCTCCTCGGGAGGGGCGGGATCCTTTGCGGATGTCTACAGCATGTTCAGCGGCGGGGCGCTTCATAGCTGCTCGGTGGGTGCGTTGGGCATCATGCCCTATATCTCCGCCACCATCATCATTCAGATGTTGTCGGCGTTGGTTCCCAGCCTGAGCAAGCTTGGACGCGAAGAGGGCGGTCGGGCAAAAATCATTGC
>CAITMP010000756.1 GCA_903893525.1 uncultured Acidobacteriia bacterium
CTGCTTTGCGTAACTTCCAAACAGCTGCCTGAAGAATGGATGGCTTATTCATCTCAGTGGTAATCCGCGATGCTGCCGGTTGTGAGAGGCACGAAGAATTGGCCGACTCCAAACTGATTGTAGAAGACTAATGGTGCCGTGGGCGGAATTATTTGTCCGGGGCCAAGGTCGATTTTGACTGCCTCTTCGCCAGCGATTTGTCCGCCAAACTCCTGAAACAAGGGGTGGCCACGCATCTGATTCGGTCTTGACAGCGTCGCAGAAGGGGAGCCTTTGAATTCATAGAAAGCGTAGGAACCTTTGCTGCGACGGCAGACAGCATCAAACTCGAATGACTTTCCGAATCCGCCAGAACGGTTGAACGGTTGCACCGTCACGTCTTTTGCGACCTCCCTAGCACCAAATTGCTCTTGCAATACTTTGGTAGCCCAACGCTGGTAGTAGAGTCCTCCAGGGTTGTTGATCGAAATGGGCAACTTGGGTCTAATCGGCTTAGGAATGGCTTGATTGAGGTTGTAAATGGTCTGCTGCCAATTACCAACGCCCTGGTATCCGCCGACCAGCGGATTTGGTCTTGCGAATGGCGTGGCCAGAAGTCCAGCAGTAGTCAGACCCTCACCGAAGTTCTGCCCTGCAGCTTGCAGATTTCCGTTCCAAGCATTCCCAACAGCAGAAACAGCGTTGTCTCCAACTGAATAGACCGCCAATGCCGGGGATGCCATCACGGTGCCGAACACCTTAATGGCGCCGTAATCAGTTCCTGCCAGTTGAGTGAGTGGATTTCCTTTGTGGCTCGACAGCCCATCGCAGACGCACTTTGGAACCCAAGTATCCGGCATTACAAGAACGGGCAACGTCACGAGACCAAGACCCATGTCTCGGCCGAACGACAAGATTCCACCTCCGACGTTCCAAGCACTCTGTCCCATGCCTTGGAACGTTGTCCCAACGTCGCTCCAGTAACCCTCACGACCGAGGTAGTCGGAGAAACAGAGTGGGTTGTTGTAAGCGAATCCGTATAGATTTAGTCCGCCGCTTTCCTCGATGGGGTCTCTACCTGTCCACCTTCCCGTGCCCGGAGAATAATACCGGTAGCCGTAATACAACCACCCGGTTTCCGGATCCGCGTATTTAGTGGAAAAGCCGAAGCGCAGCGAAGTGGTGTCGATCCGCAATGGCTCGCCGAAGGGGCCGTACTCAAATTGGCTGGCGACCTGGCCGGTGGATCCGTCCACGAAGGCGGTGATGTTGCCGTTGCCGTCGTAGCAGGCGAATTGGGGGGCTGTGCCGCCGCCGGGGCGGGCCGCCAGCAAACCGCCCACGCCGCCCGCGCCTTGAATGCTGCCGCTCAAATCCGAGCCCCAGACGAAACTGCGCGCTACGGAATTGTCCGAGGCGTTCAATTCCGCGATCAGGTTCCAGCCGTCGTAGAGGAATTTGGTGTCGGCGGTCAGGGATACGCTCGTGCCGTTCGTGGTGCAGACGGTTTTGCGCACGCGTCGGCCAGCGTAATCGTATTCGAAGTTGAGGGTTTGTGAGCCTTCGTTAGTTCCCCGGGCATTTAAGGCTACCAAGCGGTTTTCGGCGTCCCAAGTGTATTGCCAACGACCGTCCTGGAGCAAGTTGCCGTCGAGGTCGTGGGGGTAAAGTTCCGGGGTTTTGGGGACGAATACCGTGCCGGTCTTGGTGCCGAGCAGGTCCGTGGTGCCGGGGCGGTTCAGGACCGCCAGGTTGGTCGCGGATAATCGGACGGAGGTGGCGGTGTTCGTGACGGCGAGCTGGGCGCGGTAAAAGGTTCCGTGGCGGGTGGTGGGCTGGTTGTTCACCGTCACCGTGGCGTTGGTGGCGGCTGAGCCCATCAGGTCCAC
>CAITMP010000757.1 GCA_903893525.1 uncultured Acidobacteriia bacterium
GGGTCGGTCTGGATCCCACTTCCGGTCTTTTCGCTGGCGAGGGGCACTTGCCCTTGGCCGCAACCCCGCACCCCTCCGCAGCTGCTCCCGTCAGTGGCGGCGTGGACGAGTGCGAAGTCACATTCGAGCACGAGATGGCGGTGACGCGCATTCTGGAAGACCCGCGCGTCACGATGCCATACACGGAACCCCAGTGGGAGCGTATCGAGGCGCTCGGCCACAAGGTCGACGAGGAGATCCGAGCTGGCGACATCCGCCTCACGATGGGGGGGGAGCCGACATTCGTCTCGATAGACGACATGGACGGCGAAGAGTGGAACACTGCCGCGATGGGTCCCGACAAGCGCCGGATGGCGGGTCGGCTGATCCGCAAGATGCGCGACCGGTTTGCTCCCGGCGCACTGCTCCACCTCGGCATGGGCAAGTGGTACCCCGGCGAGCCGCTGCCCCGGTGGGCTCTGGGATGCTACTGGCGCGCCGACGGTGTCCCCATGTGGCGCGACCAGAGCCTGTTCGCCAATGACGACAGCCAGACGAATTTCCGTCACATCGAGGCGGAAATATTTATCAAGGCGCTGGCCGAGCGGCTGGCCCTCGATCCCGCCTACGTCGGCGAGGCCTTCGAGGACCCTATCCACTACCTGCAGCGCGAGCGCGAACTGCCGGTCAATGTGGATCCGGTGGAGAACAAGCTGAGCGACGCCAAGGAGCGGGAACGCCTCCGGGCCGTGTTTGAGCGCGGCCTCGATACCCCGACCGGGTTTGTCTTGCCGATTCAGCGCGGAATCGGCAAGTCCGGGCCGGAGTGGCAGACCGGACTGTGGATGCTGCGCGCGCAGCGGATGTTCCTTCTGCCTGGCGATTCGCCCGTAGGGCTGCGATTGCCGTTGGCCAGTTTGCCGTGGGTGGCCGGTTCCGAGGCACCCCAGTTCTACGAAACCGATCCGATGGCACCGCGCGGGCCGCTGCCGTATCCCCGCCGCAGGTCGGCAGAGCAGGAAGCCGAGGCGGCACGGGGTCAGAGCCGCCACAGCCCCACAATCCAGCAGCGCGGTCACCTGCAGCGCGACCAGTCCGCCCGGGACACGATGCCGGCTCAAGGGCAATCCGCACCGTGGGTGGTCCGTACAGCGCTTTGTGTGGAGTCGCGTGAGGGAAGGCTGCACGTCTTCATGCCGCCCACGGAAACGGCGGAGGACTACATCGATCTTCTTGCGGCGGTGGAGGATACCGCGGCCCTGCTCAAGATGCCGGTGGTAGTGGAAGGCTATACCCCGCCCAACGACCATCGGATCAGCAATATCAAAGTGACGCCCGATCCAGGCGTGATCGAAGTCAACATCCATCCTGCGTCGAGCTGGTCCGAACTGGTGCACACCACCACGACGCTCTACGACGATGCCCGCGCGCTCCGGCTCGGCACGGAGAAATTCATGCTCGACGGTCGCCACAGCGGCACCGGGGGTGGCAACCACTTCGTGATGGGTGGGGCGACACCCGCCGACAGCCCGTTCCTGCGGCGTCCGGATGTGCTGCGCTCCATGATTGCCTGGTGGCTGAACCATCCGTCGCTTTCGTACATGTTCTCCGGCTTGTTCATCGGGCCCACCAGCCAAGCACCCAGGATCGACGAAACCCGCAAGGACAGCCTGTACGAGCTGGAGATTGCATTCCAGCAGATTCCGCAACCCGGCGAGCATGCGTGTCCGCCGTGGTTGGTTGACCGCATCCTGCGCCACATCCTGGTGGACGTTACCGGCAACACCCACCGGGCGGAATTTTGCATCGACAAGCTCTACTCGCCCGATTCCTCCAGCGGTCGCCTCGGCCTGCTGGAATTGCGCGGTTTCGAGATGCCGCCCCATGCGCGCATGAGCCTTGCCCAGCAATTGTTGGTGCGCACGCTGATCGCCTGGTTCTGGAAACGGCCCTACCGCCAGCCTGTGATCGATTGGGCCACGCGCCTGCATGACATGTTCATGCTGCCGTATTTCGTGGCCAAGGATTTCGAGGAAGTGGTGGAGGAGTTGAACCGGGCTGGGTACCGCTTCGAGACGGAATGGTTTGCGCCGCATTTCGAGTTCCGGTATCCGGTCATGGGGCGTGCCACCCATTGCGGCATCGAGATTGAATTGCGCCAGGCGACCGAGCCTTGGTATGTACTGGGCGAGGAGCCTGCGGGTGGAGCCACCAGCCGGTTCGTCGATTCCTCAGTGGAACGGCTGCAAATCAAAGTCAAGGGATTCACGGGCACACGGTATGTGGTCTGCTGCAACGGACGCCGGGTCCCGTTGCATTTTACCGGGACGCAGGGCGAGTGGGTTGCCGGAGTCCGGTACCGCGCTTGGCAGCCGCCTTCCTGCCTGCATCCGACCATTCCGGTTCATACCCCGCTGGTGTTCGACTTGGTGGATTCATGGACCGGCCGATCCCTGGGTGGCTGCACGTACCATGTTGCGCATCCCGGCGGGCGGAGCAACGATACATTTCCGGTGAATGCGAATGAGGCCGAATCGCGCCGCGCGGCCCGCTTCTTTGCGTTCGGGCATACGCCGGGACCGATGGAAGTGCCTCCGGCGGAGGACAATCCGGAGTATCCGTTGACCTTGGACCTACGGCGTCCGTTTTCGCGGAGTTCGGCCTCGGCGCTCGAACGGCGTTATTAGCCCGATTCGACTTCCGGATTTACCGGTGAAAACCGGCCTTGCGCATCCAACAGCATGAGCAGGCCGGTTCCGACCTCGAACCATGCCCCGTGGAGCTTCAGCGTTCCAGCCGCTTCGCGCTCGGCAACCCAGGGGAAGGAGCGCAAATTCGCCAGCGACACTTTGACAACTTCGTGTTCGCAGCAGCGCTCCCGCTGTTCGTGCGAAGCTTCCTGCATGGCGCGCTGCCGGGCAGGCTGGGCGATCGACATCCATTGCGGGACGAATTCCATGGATGATTCCGCACGACCGTCTAGCAGTGTTCGGACGCCTCCGCAGTGTCCATGGCCCAGGACGATCAGATTCGGCACGCCTAGTACCCGCACACCGAACTCGATTGCCGCACTGGTGCCGTGATAGCTGCTGTCGGGTGAGTAGGGCGGTACCAGGTTGGCGACGTTGCGCACCGTCAGGATCTCCCCCGGGCCGACGTCGAAAATCATGCCGGGGTCCACACGGCTGTCGATGCAGGCGACTACCATGATCCGGGGGGCTTGGCCATGGGCTGCGAGGGATTCGAACCTTTGCTGCTGGATCAGCCAATTCTTGGATCGGAACCGGTGGTAACCGGCGAGAAGTTTTTGCATGCGGAGCGGGAGACGTGGAAACTCCAGTTTAACGGTTCAGCGCCTCCCAATGCCTGATAGAATACGCCCCATGCGCACCCTCGTACTCGTTCTTGCCCTTTCATTGACGGCTTTCGGCCAAGCCAAGCCCGAAAAAGCCACGAAGGCCGATGTGGACAAATGGATGTCCGAGCTTTCCAATTGGAATCGATGGGGGGCGGAGGACGGCATTGGGTCCGTGAATCTGATCACCCCGGCCAAGCGCAAACAGGCGGCGGCGCTGGTGACGGAGGGCGTCACGTTTTCCCTCGCCCACAACACGGATACGCAGAAGGCACCCGACAACGGGAGTCCATTCAAGTTGAAGATGGTCAATTCCGGGGCGAATCCGGCTGGCCAGTTCGTGGTGGACGACTACGAGGTGACGTATCACGGCCTCGCCCACACACATATGGATGCCCTCTGCCACATGTCGTGGAACGGCAAACTCTACAACAACGTTCCGTTGTCGTCCGTTACCGCAGAAGGGGCCACCAAACTTGCGGTTACGGGTTTCAAGGGTGGAATTTTCACACGGGGCATTCTGGTGGATATTCCCCGTTTGAAGGGTCTGCCGTATCTGGAGCCCGGTACGGCGATCTATCCCGAGGACTTGGAGGCGTGGGAGAAGAAGACCGGCGTGAAGATCGGGTCGGGCGACGTGGTTTTCATCCGCACCGGCCGCTGGGCGCGCAGGACGGCGAAGGGGGCTTGGGATCCATCGCAGCTGGCGGGGCTCTATGCGACCTGCGCGAAATGGTTGAAGGCCCGCGACGTGGCCATGGTTGGCAGCGATGCAGCTACTGACGTGATGCCATCGGGCGTGGACGGCGTGGTGCAGCCGATGCACCAGCTGCTGCTGATCGCCATGGGGACGGCGATCTTCGACAACTGCGATTTGGAAACGCTGGGTGCGGAGGCGGCCAAGCGCAATCGGTACACGTTCCTGCTGACGGCGTCGCCGATTGCGGCCACCAACGGTACGGGGTCGCCGCTGAATCCGATTGCGGTGTTCTAGCGCTACAGAATCCTGATCCCCAGCAGCGGTGCCAGGGAGAGCGCTTGGGCCGCGTCGACGATCGCCCCTGAGATATCGGCGGGGCCGAGGCGCAAGCCGTCAATGTTCGAGCCCCGCAGGTCGGTGCCGATGAGCTTGGCGCTGTTCATCTCCACATTGCGCAGATTGCAGCGCCGGAAGACACAACCGCTGAGGTCGGCGGCGTAGAAGTCGGCGTCCTCCAGATCGCAGTTGTCGAACTCGCAGTTTTTGAACTTGGACATGCGGAACTGGGCGTAGCGCTGGTCGCCGCCGGAGAAGAGGACGTCCTGGAAGTCGGAATCCCCGGCGCGAAGGCCTGTCATGCGGCATCCAATGAATTCCACCCGTACCGCCGTCAACATGCGGAAATGCATGTTGGAGAGGTCGCACTCGGCAAAGCGGACGTCCTTCCACTGGGCCGTGCGCACGGTGGCTCCAGGCAGGCCGACGGTCTGCAGGATGCTGGCCTCCAGCTGAATTGTTCGGAACGATGCGGACTCAGGCAGGCGCAGACCGCGCACGAGGACTTCGTTGAGATCGGTATCGGGTGGATCGAACAGGCCGGGTGAATCGGCTTCCTCCAAGTTGCGGGGAAGGTCGGCACCGTCCCTCGAAAATTCGCCCTTGGCCGGTTTCCGCTTTTTCAACACCCTTCCATTCGACCACGGTGGCGAGTCGTTCCGGTAGGATAGTCTGTCCTTGATGCGACGTCTTCCATTTGCGATCTCCGCCCTGGTTGTCCTGGGCACCCTCATTGCCCAGACGCCGGCCCGGAAGCCGTTGAACAAGGCCGATGTCGACGGCCTGATGAAGGATCTCTCCAATTGGGGACGCTGGGGCAGGGACGACCAGGTCGGTACGGTCAACCTGATTACAACAGCGAAAAGGCGCGAGGCCGCGGCGCTTGTCCGGGAAGGGAAGTCAATTTCGCTCTCCCACGATGTGCTGCTGGATCCCGCACCCGACAATCCAGATCCGTTTGGCCACCTGATGACCTACACCGGGGCAAAACCCAATGGCGATTGGTTCATGGACGAATACACCGTCCGGTTCCACGGCTTGGCGCATACGCACATGGATTCGTTGGCGCATTCGGCTTGGAACGGCAAGATGTACAACGGGTTCCCGCAACTCGACGTAACCGAAAAAGGTGCCAAGGCGCTGGGGATTACCGGCTTCCGGGACGGGATATTCGCACGCGCAATCATCATGGACATTCCGCGCTTGAAGGGTTTGCCCTATTTGGAGCCGGGCACAGCGATCTATCCCGAGGACTTGGAGGCGTGGGAGAAGAAGACCGGCGTGAAGGTGGGCTCCGGCGACGTTGTCTTCATCCGCACCGGGCGTTGGGCTCGGCGGGCTGCGAAGGGTCCGTGGGACCCGGCGAAGATGGCCGGTCTGCATGCTTCCTGCGTGACTTGGCTCAAAAAGCGCGACGTTGCGATTGCGGGTAGTGACGCATGTCTCGACGTTCTGCCGTCGTTGGTGAAGGATGTTGTGCAGCCGGTCCACCAGTTGCTGTTGATCGCGATGGGGATGCCGATCCTCGACAACTGCGATTTGGAAGCCGCAGCTGCGGAGGCGGCGCGCAGCAACCATTGGGCGTTTCTAGTTACAGCCACGCCACTGGCGGTTCCGGGCGGGACCGGGTCGCCTTTGAATCCCGTGGCCGTGTTTTAAGCCTTCCCAATTCGGCCCTCGGCATGCACTGTTCCTTGTGTAAAGGACACAGACCATGACCGCAATTCCAGTAAAGGCAGCAACTCCAGCAAAGGCACCGGCACCGACCGCCCCAATGGACGCCGAGACTCTCCGGATTTTGGCGGGAAAGACCGGTCCATGCGTTACCCTGCTGATCCCGGCCAGTCGTACAGGAACCTTGGGCGGATACCGGCACACGGTGATGACCGAGCTGCTGAAGTTGGCCAAGGCGAAGTTGCATGCCCACAAGTGGTGCGACGAATCCGAGGACTTGCTGGCTCCGGTGCGCGAATTCGCCGCGACAGTTGACCCCGAAGGGGGGCCGCTGGCGGTTTTCTCCTCGGCGGGCTTCTTCCATGTGGCCGAGGTAGCGGCCATTTCGGTTCCATTGACCGTGGTTGCGAACCACTTTTACCTCGCGCCACTGGTGGAGTCCGTATTCGAGCCCACCGATTTCCACATTCTGGCGCTGAACCGGAAGGCCCTGCGGTTGGTGCACTTTCTGCGCGGGCGTTGCAGCGAAGTGCCGCTTCCAGACTCGGTGCCGGCCAACGAGGAATCCTTCGATCCGGCCGGGCACCCCGACCATATGCTGCGGAATCGTTCCAACGCGGGTCCAGGGCACGGCGCAATGGCTGGTGTGGTTTTCGGCACCACCACCGGAACCGAAGGGCGTCGGGAACAGGAGCATCATTTTTACCTGACGGTCGACCGGGGCCTCAAGGAGGTGGTCGATGGCGGCCTGCTGCTGTTGGCAGGTGTGCGCGAGGAGGTTTTCGAGTACCGCCGGGCCGTCCATCACTGCAGATTGATGGAGGGACTGCTGGAGGGCAATCCAGACCATATGACAACCGCGCAGCTGGCACAGGGTGCCTCGGAGGCTGCCCTCGCCCACTACCACGCGTTGGGCGAGGCGGCGATGGCGCGCGTCCGGGAAATGCCGGACCGGGGCCGGACGCTGGAAGGTGTGCGCGAGGTACTGAAGGCAGCGGGGGCCGGTCGTGTTCATCAGCTTTGCGCGGCCGAAGATACCGAATGGCTTGGAGACATCCAGCATTCCGACAGCCATCCGCACAGCCACGAGGACTTGGTGAATGCGGCCATCGTGGAGACACTGCGATACGCGGGCGAGGTGTTGATGCTGCCGAAGGACCGGTTGCCGTCGGGGAGTCCGGTGGCGGCAATCCTGCGGTTCTAGCGGATGGTGTGATCTGCGGATTCCGGACGCCCCCGTTCGTGCCGGAATTCCGCACGTTACACTGAAATAACACCGCATGACTCACGCGAGTACCCCAGTCGTTATTCCGGAAGGGCTCACCTTCGACGATGTCCTTCTTGTCCCGGCGTGGAGCGACGTCCTCCCCACCGAAGTGGAAACCAAGACCCGGTTGACCCGTCAGATTCCGTTGAACATTCCCATCGTGAGCGCCGCGATGGACACGGTGACCGAGTCCCATCTAGCCATTGCGCTGGCCCAACAGGGCGGCCTCGGCTTTATCCACCGCAACATGCCCATCGCCCGGCAGGCCGAAGAGGTCGACCGGGTGAAGCGGAGTGAAAGCGGCATGATCGTGGACCCTATCACGATCCACCCCGAAAAGAAGATATCCGACGCGCTGGCGCTGATGCAGCGCTACCGGATTTCCGGCGTTCCGGTGACCCGCGAGGGCGGAAAGTTGGTCGGCATCCTCACCAACCGCGACCTCCGGTTCGAAACGCGGTCCGACCTTCCCGTTGCCGACGTGATGACCAAGGACAACCTGATTACCGTCCCGGTCGGCACCACTTTGGAGCAAGCCGAGGAGATTCTCCACAAGTACCGCGTGGAAAAGCTCTTGGTTGTGGATGAAAACTACATCCTCAAGGGTCTGATCACCGTCAAGGACATCCAGAAGAAACTGAAATACCCCAATTCGGCCAAGGACGAGCAGGGTCGTTTGCTCTGCGGTGCGGCAATTGGCGCAACTGGAGACTTCCTGGAGCGTGCGCAGGAAATGGTTTTCCGCAAGGCCGACGTGCTGGCCATCGATACCGCCCATGCCCACAGCAGCCGGGTTTTCGAGGCCGTCAAGGCTGTGAAAAAAGCGCTTCCGGGCGTGCAGCTGATCGCGGGAAACATCGGCACCTACGAGGCGGCCAAGGGGTTGATCGATCTGGGGATCGACGGCATCAAGGTCGGCATCGGACCGGGTTCCATCTGCACAACCCGCATCGTTTCCGGTGCAGGTGTGCCGCAGTTGACGGCCATCATGGAGTGCAGCAAGGCCGCGCGCGAGGCTGGGATTCCCCTGATTGCCGACGGCGGCATCAAATTCTCGGGCGACGTTTCCAAGGCCATTGCGGCCGGCGCGGATGTCGTGATGATCGGCAGTTTGCTGGCCGGAACGGACGAAAGCCCGGGCGAAACAATCCTCTACCAGGGCCGCACCTTCAAGAGCTACCGGGGAATGGGCTCGTTGGGCGCGATGGCTTCCGGCAATGTGGACCGTTATGGTCTCGACCCCAACCAGAAGCTGGTGCCGGAAGGCATCGAGGGTCGTGTCGCTTCCAAGGGTCCGCTGTCGGATCTTGTGTACCAACTGGTGGGCGGCTTGAAGTCGGGCATGGGCTATTGCGGATGCCGCACCATCGACGAGATGCACGAGAGGACAAAATTCGTCCGCGTGTCCCCGGCAGGTCTCAAGGAGAGCCACGTCCACGACGTGATTATCACCAAGGAAGCGCCGAACTACCGGATCGAGTAGGCCCGACCCAACAAAACATTTTTGCGCGGGACCGTTTTCGCGCTATACTTGGTTTTCGCCTTTTGTTCGCTTCTCTGCGGGCTGGGTGGACCTGACCTCGGACGACTGCAATAGGGAGAACTGACAAATCATGGACGAAAAAGAACGCGCGCGGGTACTGGAAGTAACGCTTGGCCAGATCGAGAAGCAATTCGGCAAGGGTTCGATCCTGCGCCTGGGCTCGAAGGACGCGATTGTTCCCGTTGCCGTAATTTCGTCGGGCGCGATCTCCATCGATTCGGCGCTGGGTACCGGCGGCTTCCCCCGCGGTCGGATTTGCGAAATCTTCGGGCCGGAATCCTCGGGTAAGACGACCATCGCGTTGCAGGTTGTGGCTGAGGCCCAGAAGAAGGGCGGCATGGCGGCGTTCATCGACGTCGAACACGCGCTCGATCCGGCCTACGCCCGCAAGTTGGGTGTCGATATCGACAACCTGCTGGTTTCGCAGCCGGATTATGGCGAGCAGGCGTTGGAAATTGCAGCGGCACTGATCGCGTCGGGCTCCATCGACGTCCTGGTGGTCGACTCCGTGGCGGCGTTGGTGCCGAAGGCCGAACTCGACGGGGAAATGGGTGATTCGCACGTGGGCCTCCAAGCCCGCTTGATGTCCCAAGCGTTGCGGAAGCTGACCGGCATGGTTTCGAAGTCGAAGACCTGCCTGATTTTCATCAACCAGATCCGCGAAAAGATCGGCGTGATGTTCGGGAGTCCGGAAACCACCACCGGCGGACGGGCACTGAAGTTCTACTCCTCCGTGCGTGTCGATATTCGACGGATTGCTGCGATCAAGGACGGCGAGGCCGTGGTCGGGAACCGGACGAAGGTCAAGATTGTGAAGAACAAGCTGGCGTCGCCGTTTCGCGAGGCGGAATTCGACATCATCTACGGCGAGGGGATTTCCCGCGAGGGCGATCTGATCGATTTGGGCGTTGCGAACAGCGTGATCGAGAAGAGCGGATCGTGGTTGAGCTACAAGGGCGACCGGATCGGACAGGGTCGTGAGAACGCCCGGCAGTTCCTGAAGGACAACGTCGATTTCCGGAACACGATTGAGACTGAGCTTCGCAAGGCGCTGGGGTTGATCAAGTCGGAACCGGGGCCCGCATCCGGTGGGCTGCAGGCGGTGCCGCCTCCCGGTGCTGCTCCGAAGGCTGCCCCGGCTGTGGCTCCAAGGCGGGGGTAGGGACTAATCCCTTACCCCGATCTTCCTGAGAATCGTCATCATCGGGCACCAGTTGGTGAACGCCGATTGGAACAGGTTCAGGCCCACGAAGGCCGTGAACAGGTACCAATAGGGGCTCACTATATATCCGAGCACTAGGCTCAGCATCACAAAAAAGCCTGCGATCATGCGCAGGTAGCGTTCTACGGTCATTTTGTTTCTCCTTTTTGGTGGAACATGTAATAGAGCACTGGCACGGTCATCCGCGACAGCAGCAGGGAGGCGATTTCGCCCGCCATAAGGGCGATCGCCAAACCTTGGAAAATTGGGTCGAAGAGGATTACCGAGGAGCCGGCCACCACTGCGGCGGCGGTCAACATCATCGGGCGGAAGCGGACGGCTCCGGCATCGATCACGGCTTGGTCCGGGGGGACTCCTTCGGCCAGGCGCAGTTCGATAAAGTCGACGAGGATGATCGAGTTGCGGACCACGATTCCGGCCCCGGCGATGAAGCCGATCATTGAGGTCGCGGTAAAAAATGCTTGGAGCAGCCCGTGGGCGGGCACGATCCCGACCAACGAGAACGGGATGGCGGCCATGATGATCAGCGGCGTCAGGAACGACTGGAACCAGCCAACCACCAAGCCGTAGATCAGGATTAGAACTGCGGCAAAAGCGATGCCCAAGTCCCGGAAGACCTCGTACGTGATGTGCCACTCGCCGTCCCATTTCATGGAATAGCGGTCGGAATCGGTTGGTAGCGCCGCCATGTGCTGCTCGATTTGGTAGCCCTGCGGGATTTTGATTTCGTCAATTTTGGGGCCCAGGGCCAGGACCGCGTATACCGGACTTTCGATTTCACCGGCAATATCCGCTGTGACATAGGTCACCGGCATCAGATTCTTGTGGTAGATGCTCTTGTCCTCGACCGAAAGCGTCTGGTGTACCAGTTCCCCGAGTGCTACCCGCTGCCCTTGGCGGCCGGTAAGTTTCAGGCTTTTCATGCGTTCGAGGTCCGAACGACTGGCCCGGTCCAACCGGACGGTCAGCGGTATGTCCTGTTTTTCCGAATCGACGTGCAGGAGGCCCACTGATAGGCCGCCCGATGCCACCTGCAGGGTGCGGGCCACGTCCTCCACCGAAATTCCGCTGAGCGCGGATTTTGCTTGGTCCACGGCCAGTGTGTATTTCGGTTGGTCGTCCTCAACGTACCAGTCGACATCCACCACGCCCTTGGTTTCCCGGAATCGTTCGCGAATCTGTCTTGCCAGGGCGATTCGGGCATTCTGATCGGGGCCGTAGACTTCGGCAACCAGCGTCTCCAGCACCGGCGGACCGGGGGGAACTTCCGCCACCTTGATACGAGCGCCGAATTTGGCCGCGATCGGCAGCAGGCGTTGCCGAACTTGCTTTGCGATCTCATGGCTCTGCAGGCTGCGGTCCGACTTCGACTGCAAATTTACTTGGATATCGGCCATGTTGGGGCCGCTGCGCAAGTAGTAGTGGCGCACCAGACCGTTGAAGTTGTACGGTGACGCCGTGCCCACATAGGTCTGCACGTTCACCACTTCGGGTTGCGCCTGCGTCGCTTCGGCCAGCATGCGGGTGGCGCGGGCGGTCTCCTCCAGCGTGTTTCCAGTGGGCATGTCGACAATGACTTGGAACTCGCTCTTGTTGTCAAAGGGCAGCATTTTCACCTTGACGAATCCGGTGTAGAAGAGCGAAACTGATCCGACGAGCAGCACGCCAACGCCAATTACGAAGCCCCACCGGAGCAGCGGCGTGTGCAGCAGCGCACCCATTACGCGCCGGTAGCCGCGTGTGACCAGATCCTCGCGTTCCCCCTCGTGATGGACA
>CAITMP010000758.1 GCA_903893525.1 uncultured Acidobacteriia bacterium
CGGGCGCATGGTGGCCGGCGGAAGGTTCTTCCGGGGCGGCTACGGGAAGGATCCCCGGATGTCCCTGGGTTGGATGACGACGGCAGGCTATTCCCCGCTGTTGGAGTTGCCCAGCGGCGGAGACACCAGCTATCCCGGTTTCGCGTGGCAGGACGGATTTCTCTGGACCCTCTACTACTCCTCGCACGAGGGGAAAGCCGCCATCTACCTGGCGAAACTGCGGGTGACGGGTGACTAGACTAGTGCCCTACAGCGTTTCGCCCAGTCGCTTGAGCAGTTTTGGCGTGTACTCCGTCCGCACACGTTCGGGCGCGACTGAATCAACGCCGGTCAGCGCCAGCATTTCGCCCTTCCACGGTGCCGCTTTCAGCCCCAGCGCGCTCACCGCATTCAACGCATGAATCGCGGCGTAGGCATTGGATTTGGTGGCGTCCGCCAGTTCCAGTAGGACCGCCATGGAAGTCTTGAAATCCTGGTCGGTTCCGTACAATCCGAGAGCCTCGGCGGCGGCGATGCGGACGTGGAGCGATGGGTCCTTCAACGCCGCGCGCAGTTCCGGCTGGTGCTTGGCCACCTCGTCCTTGCCCCGCATCAGGACACCCATGGCACCCCAGTAGCGGACGGCATTGTCGGTGTCCTTCAGGAAAGTCGCCAACCGAGCGGTTGCCCCGGGCTGCATCGAACTCGCCACGTCGGCAGCGGCCAGGATTCGCTCCACCGGGAACAGCTTGGGGTCCCGTCCCATGTCGTAGGGTGCGGACTTTCCGGCACGCGCGTGGATTTCACCCTCTGGAAGCAGCCCCAGGTCCCTCACCGCAAGTTCGTGCTCGTGGTGGGCCTTGCGGAACCGCTCCAATGTGGCCTTGTGCTGCGGAGAACCGGCAAGATTCACGGTTTCGTCCGGATCCGCCTGCAGGTCGTAGAGTTCCTCGACCGGCTTGGTTTCCCAGAAATGGGTTTGCGGCGCTTTCAGCTTGCCTTCCTGGTAGAGCTTCTCCCAAGCCGGGGTTGAGGGCAGGCTCCACATGTAGTCCACGTGCTGGCCGTAAATCTTGTGCGGATTGTAGTTGCGGATGTACATGTAGCGCTTGTCGCGCGTGGACCGCATCATGTCGTAGCGCTCATCCATGCGGCCGCGGAAGCCGAAGTTGTAGGCTCGGGGCGGGGCCTCGTGGGGACCGGCGAAGGCCTGGCCTTGGTGGAAATCCTTGGGCTTGATCCCCGCCAGGCTGAGCATGGTGGGACCCAGGTCCATCGTGTTGATCAAGCGGTCGCTCTTGCCGCCCGCCACGTAGTCCTTCGGCGCAAGGTGGCGGAATTTTTCGGGGAAAACCAGGATCAGCGGGACGTGGAGGCCTGAATCGTACGGGAACCGCTTGTAGCGGGGCATCCCGCAGCCGTGGTCGCTGGTGACGATGATGATGGTGTCATCGACGAGCCCATCGGCAGCCAGTTCGTCGAGCCGTGCCTCGTGCTGGGTGTCCTCCGCGGTGAGTAGGTCGTGATACTGCGCCCAGTCGCGGCGCACTTCGGGGATGTCCGGCTGGAAGGCGGGGACGCGGGCCTTGGCCGGATCGTGGATGATGTTCTTGTTGGAGGCGCTTTTGAAGATCTGGCTCTCGTGGGTCGTCATATTGTTGAAGACCGCGAAGAAGGGCTGGCCGGGTTTGCGGTTGCGCCAGTGGCC
>CAITMP010000759.1 GCA_903893525.1 uncultured Acidobacteriia bacterium
CAGCGGGTGCGGGATGCCGGCGGGGAAGTTCTCACATCCGCCAAGGTGACGGCCATCCGCACGACTGCGGGGTCTGTGACCATTGAGTCCACCGTGGGTGCATTTGAAGCCGGTTACGCCGTCAATTGCGGAGGCTTGCACTCGGATAGGCTGGCCCGGATGTCCGGCGCCGATCCGTCGGCGAAGATTGTGCCCTTCCGGGGGGAGTATTTCGAACTCATTCCAGACGCGGCCAAGTTGTGCCGGAACTTGATTTATCCGGTACCTGACCCGAATTTCCCGTTTCTCGGTGTGCACTTTACCCGGATGATTGGCGGTGGAGTGGAGTGCGGGCCTAATGCGGTGCTCGCTTTGGCGCGGGAGGGCTATACGTGGGACAGCTGAATCCACGGGACCTTTTCGAAACGCTGACGTATCCCGGGTTCCTGCGCCTGATGCGGAAGCATTGGAGGATGGGACTGTACGAAGTTTGGCGGTCGCTGAACCGTAGCGCCTTTACCCGCGCCTTGCAACGACTTGTGCCCGAGATTCGGGAATCGGACCTGCATGCGGCCCCGGCGGGGATCCGGGCGCAGGCGTTGACTGCATCCGGGGATTTGGTGGACGATTTCCTGATTGTGGAAAGCCCTCGTGTGGTCAACGTGTGCAATGCGCCCTCGCCGGCTGCAACGGCGTCGCTGAGCATTGGCGGGCAGATTGCGGGCCTCGTGGAGAGCCGCTGGCGGTAATACGAAAAGTACTTTAAGATGTAGAGTATGAGGTTGATCCCTGCTCTGCTCGCGATGTTTGCGCTGGTGTTCCTGCACACGCACACGGACGAGATCCCGGTCGTATTGGGTGCCGTACTGATTCTCTCGGCGGTGGTCTCCGGTATGGCCCCAAGGAATTGGCTGGCCAATGTCGTGTTGCTGGGAAGTGCGCTGCCGTTGGCGGAGATTTTGGTGCAGCGGCACGTCCTGGTTGCACCTTGGCCTGTGGGACCGGGTTTCCCTTGGGCGGCACTGACGGGTTACGTTCCGACCGTGATCGGCGTTGCAATCGGCGTAGGAGTTCGCAGGGCGGTTTCACCCTCGACCGCGACATAACCACAACAGAGGATGGACAGGAACATGGTCAGCACTTCGGTGTCGTTGAGGTTGTACTCGTAGACGCCGCCGACCAGCGTTCCGATAATGCATGCAATTGCCGCCTGGAGCTGGAATCGGCGTTCGGAGCGACCCGGCGGGAGCTTGCCGAGGGCGCGGTGGAAGTCGCGCCATGCGAGCAAGAGCGCACCCGCCAGGAACAGCATGGCCGGAATGCCGCGCTCGGCCGCGTATTGGATGTAGATGTTGTGCAGGTGCTCGTAGAAGCCGTCGGGAAGAGGTTGGGGCACGTCCTTGGGGAGATAGGCGAAGAACACCGCCGGTTTGCGGATCTCGTCGGGGCCGACGCCGAAGACCGGGTGTGCCGTGATCATCGCCCAGCCGGTGCGGCGGCAAATCTGACGGTGCATGTTGGAGTCCGTCTTGGTTTCGGGATTGGCAATGGACCGCACCCGGATTTTGACCGCCTCCGGGGAGCCGAGGAATGCGACCGCCAGGATGACCGGCATCGCGAGGATGGCCCAACGGCGCCAACTGAACAGCAAATAGCATCCGGCGACGACGGCCGCGAGCCAGATGGAACGGGTCTGGCTCAGCAGCAACGCCAAGCCGACAGCTGCGGCGCACGGCACGGCGATCCACGAGAACTTCTTCAAATCGGGCGCAAAGAGGAGGAACGCGCCAAGCAGCAGGAGGATGAAGAGTTGCTGGCCGGAAAACGTCATCCAGTGGCTCATGAAGCCGCTGATCCGGTCAACAACGTAGAAGTGGTAGAAATCCACGTTTGCCTCCTTGGCGGCCGCCACGTCCCGCACATACTGGAGCAGTCCCCTGCCTGCGGTGACCGTGCCCACGGCCATCCATGCCAGGGCGAGCCATTTTGTTGTACCCACGTTCCTGAGGCAGGAATAGACCACAAGAAGGATCAGGAAGACAAACATCTTCCGTACCTGGTCTGTTCCCGCCCGTGGATCCGGCGAGGCTGCCAAGGCGATGAGTGTCCAAATCAGAAACAGTCCCAACGGTTTGGCTACCGGGGGCCATCGCAGGGGCAGTCCTGAAAGCAGCAGGACTCCTAGGGCTACGGCCAGCAGAATCTGCGAGACGGAGACGCCAATCAGGATCGAAACCGCCGATGCGAAGGCCAGCGCCGCCGCAAGCTTCTTCAGAAAGGGAGGGGGTATCAACGCTTCCTAGCATGCCACAGTCCCTCGCAAACAGCCCCGGACCCCGGCACTTTGTTTCCGCCAGAGCTTTGCGCCACGGTGTACGATGCTTTGCGCCAGGGTGTACGATGAAATGACGCCCCATGAAGCTCTTGGATTCTCTGCCGATCGACAGCAAGGAGCGTCGGATGGCGCTTGCGCTCGATCCGACGAAAATTCCGGCCCATATTGCGATCATCATGGACGGGAACGGCCGGTGGGCGAACCAGCGGGGTTTGCCGAGGTTTGCCGGGCACCGTGCGGGCGTCCAGCGCGTGCGGAACATAGTGGAAGCCTGCTCCGACATGGGCGTTCAGGCACTGACGCTGTACGCTTTCTCGGCCGAAAATTGGAAGCGCCCTCGTGCCGAAGTCGATATGTTGTGGCGGTTGTTGCGGTTTTATCTCCGCAGCGATTTGGCGGATCTGATGCGCAACGATGTCCGGTTGCAGTCCAGCGGTCGGGTGGAGGCGCTGCCACCCAGGGCGTACGAGGAACTGCGGTCGACCGAGAGGGCGACATCGCGCAACCGGGGTATGCGCCTGAATCTCGCGATCAATTACAGCGCACGGAACGAGCTCGTCGATGCGATGAACTCGATCGTGGATGAAGCTCGGCTCAGGGGCAAACTGGATAAGCTGGTGGTGGACGAGGAGATGGTATCCCGTCGGCTGCAGACCGCCGGTTTGCCGGAACCGGATTTGCTCATTCGAACGTCGGGCGAGATGCGGGTTTCAAATTTCCTGCTGTGGCAGATTGCATACGCGGAAATCTACGTTACGGATACCCTCTGGCCGGACTTCGACACGACGCAATTGCTGCTGGCCGTTCAGGATTTCCAGAAGCGCGAGCGCCGCTTCGGAGGCTTGTCCAGCGGGTCCGGCCTGCAAGCCGCTGCTGCGTACGAGTCGTCGGAGGAAGTCGCGGATGAACAATTGGAGCAGGAGATAGAACTCTCCATCCGATGAAGCGAATCCTTACGGCGGCGGTTTTAGTGCCCGTGACGCTTTACGTCGTCCTGTGGGCACCGTCTGCGGCTTTTTTGGCGGCGGTGGCCTTGGTGGCGTCCCTTTGCTTCGTGGAATACGCCCGCATGACGGGTACCTTTGCCCCTCTGGGGATAGTCGCGGGACTTCTGGTCATTGTTGCCCCTCCTGCTGAAACCACGCTTGTCCTGTTTTTGTCCGTGCTTGCTGCGATGACGGCACCGCTGTTTGCCGATGACGGGTTGGAGCTTGGGTTCCGTCGCGCGGCATATTTGACGCTGGGGATCCTGTACGTCTTCGGGGGTTGGAAGACGGCGGTCCTCGTCCATAACTTGGACCGTCCGCATCCGGGCGCGGGGCACCAGTGGCTGATGTTCGGCCTGTTGGTGAACTGGGCGGGCGATACGGGGGCCTATTACGTTGGCCGCAAGTTTGGAAGGAACAAACTGGCACCGATGGTGAGTCCGGGCAAGACACGGGAGGGGGCGGGCGCATCGCTGGTTTCCGCGATGGTTTTTGGCATGTTGTACCTGCCGTGGGCTATTCCCGGCGTTCCCCTGTGGAAAGCGGCGCTTCTGTCCGTGGTGGCGAACATTGCGGGGCAGGTGGGTGACTTGGCGGAGTCTGCGATCAAGCGTGTGTGCGGCGTGAAGGACAGCGGGAATCTGTTGCCGGGTCACGGTGGCATGCTGGACCGCGTCGACAGCACCCTGTTTTCGATGCCGGTCCTCTACACGCTGCTGGGCCTGTTGGAAAAGCCGTAGCCAACATGCGGACCCGGCAGGTATTCTCCTATTTCGCCGCAGTTTTGTACGTCTTGGCCGGGACGCTTCATTTTGTCAAGCCCGCCCCCTACTTGAAGATCATGCCGCCGTGGGTCCCGTGGCCCGAGGTTGCCGTGATGGTTAGCGGTGTGGCTGAAGTTATCGGTGGCATCGGGATGGCAATCCCCAGCGTCCGGCGCGCCGCCGCATGGTGGCTTGTGGCGCTGCTGGTTGCCGTATTCCCGGCGAATGTCCACATGGCGATGCGTCCGGTCGAGGCCGGGGCCGGTGCGATCCAACCGTTGTACCTGTGGCTGCGGTTGCCGGTTCAGGCATTGCTGATTTGGTGGGTCCTGTGGTGTTCCCGTCCTAACGGTTCAGCACATAGTTCCGGTCGATAACGTAGACCTTCCCCAAGCCATTCATCCCTGTCAATTTGACGTGGAGTGCAGCCGGGTAGGTGGCGGCAATGGATTCGGGGATTTGGAATGTCCCGGTGGCACCGACACCGATGACGCGGTAGCTGTGGCCGGAAACCGTGACTTCACCGGTCCATTGGTATGTCATCTTCCGCAACGCCTTCGAGTCGCGCTTCAATTTGACGGAGAATTGCACCGGTTTCGACAGCGACAATTCATCAGCCGCGGGTTCCACAATCTCAAACGGCACTTTTTCCGGATTGCCTTCGGCGTCCTGGAGTGCCAATGGGGGCTCGCGCGATTCGAATTTGTAGCTTTTCAGCATTCCCGCCTTTTTGCCTTCACGAGAGATGTGCAGCACCCAGTCGTGGTTGTTGTTTGGCGGCGTGAATGTTACTTCCTCGGCCTTGCCCTTGGTCTTGACCTTCGTCCGCTCGCCGGTCGCGGGGTCGAGCCATTCGACGTCGTAGCCTTGTTTTTCGACGTTCACCGTGACTGGCCCCGGCTTTTCCACATAGACGACGTATTCGACGCCGTCGAGCGCTGTCGCCCTGCCGTTGTCGACATCGAAGAACGGCTCCAGTTCCCAATGGCGGGTGCCTTGTATGAATTCGTACCAGACTTTCATCTGGTTGGCCGCGGTTTCGTCGGGAACAACGGGCGAGGGGTACTGGCCGTTGGCCGTGGAGGTCCAAAGGCGGCGGCGGAATTCGGCGGGGTCCTTGGCCCCCGCACCGAAGTCATTCACGGCGGGATATTGGAAAACCTGTTGTTCGATCGCGCTGGTCTGGCCTTCGGGATCGCGGTAGGAACGGTAGCGGAGCCAGCCGTCGTCGATCAGGGGAGCCGATGTGGTCTCAGTCCTCGACGAGCGCGTGTGCTTGTAGGGATCCAGTTCGGCCAGGTAATCGGAAATCTCCTTCAATAACTCCTTGCCGTCGGGATAGGTCTCCCATTCCTCCAAGCCTTGCCAAGTGACGTCGAAGGCTTCGAGTCTCGACAGGGCGTAAAGGAACCACTTGCGCCGGTCGGGGCGGGCTGGCAGCAGCTTCGACATGAGGCCGTTGGGGCCGAAGAATGCGAGGTCGATCAGAATGCCGCGGTCGTTCGCATATCGGATCTTGGCTTCCGCAGCGCGGAAGAACTCGGGGGATTGGTAGGCGGCGGTATCGGATTCCGCCACCAGCGTGACGCCCAGGTGGTTGAAATGCTGGGAAGCGCGGGTGTCCACCATGGATTTCCAGGCGGCCAAATCCATCTTGGAGAAGTTGGGAGCTACCGCCCCCATCCAGAGGTGCGGTTTCAGGTCATTGCCTTCCACGTGCGCGAAGTGGTGGACGTTGACGGCACGCACCCAGCCGGGTCGGTCGGCACCGGTTGCAGTGAAGGTGCCTTGCTTGCCGTTCCATGCGGGGTCGGTACTGGTGACGCGGAAGGCGTGTTCGCCCACTTCGACGGGTGTGTAGCGCACAATCCAGCGGGAGCCGCCATCATGGAATGCGTTGACGAGCGCCGTGGCCGCGTGGGGGGAGCGGAATTCGGCCTTGAGCTCGGTACCGGCTCCGGCGGGCAGGTCAAAGGCGATGTCGCATGGGGTGTAACGCGGAGTGGGCGGACAGACGGTCTGTCCGAGAATCGCCATCGGCACGGCCAACCACAAGATCACCCTGAATCCCATGCCTACAGTGTACGGAGTCGGACGGTGTCCGAGGCTAACGGTTCGTGTAAAGCGTTTTTCCTCCGGCATTGGCCACCGCATGCAGCGCGTCTGCACCCACCAATTGGCGCAGGTGGTCCGCCTTTTGGTCCTCGGTCGCCACGTACCAACGGTCCGGGCTCCGCCATCGGGAGATAAAATCCGCATCGCCGATGAACACGTGGGGTGCCTCCGGGGAGTAGGACCCGTATTCGAGATTGTTTCTGCGGCCGTTCAGTATGAGCGCCGTGCGGTCCGTGTAGAAAAAAATGCCCGACATCTCGTAGTACGGGTTGTCCACGATCAATCCGCCCGTTGGCGCCTTGTTCAGCGCCTGTGCCAAGGGCCACGATCCCAGATACGGGTCGAAGGCGATCAGTGCCACTCGAGCGGCTTGGAAGAACAGCACCATCATCGCCGCCAAGGCAAACGCAGCGCTGCGCCCGCGCAACGCCCACGAACCCACCGCACCGACCAGCGTTGCGATTCCGGCAATCCACAAGGGGAGGCGGAGATAGGCGAAGGACTTGAGCGTGAGATCGCCCATGTGGCCAAGTGAAAGTGTGTAGGCGCTCGGATTCGGGGCCAGTGCCTGGGAGATATCGCCGGGTGTCGGGTATCCGGCGCTGGCCCACAGCAGTCCTCCGATGGCCACGCCGGCGACTCCGGCAATGGCGCCAGCTGTTCTAAGGCTGATTGCCCACGCCTTTCGGCCCGATTCCGCCATCGCCGAACCGATCAGCATGGCAAATGCCGGGTATGCCGGCATCGAATAGTACTCCTGCGTTGTGGATAGCGCGAAGAATCCCATCACCATGCCGATCCAGCAGAGGCAGAGCACCCGCATCCGACCAGCACAGTCCGAGACCCGGAACGGCAGCCGGACAGCTCGGAAAAAGAACGCGCTCCACGGAAAGAACCAACCCAAATGGAGGAGCCAGAAAAGGTAGGGCGGAACCGTGTCGTAATCCCGGGGGTAGCGCAGGTTCAGGAAGCGAAGTATGTGCTCGTTGAAGATGTAGAACCAAAGAAAGCCGCGGTAGGAGCCGGATTCGCTGTGCATGGTCGCGTCAAAATAGGGCGGATTGCGCAGAGTCGCCAAGACGTGCCACGGGGCGGCCACGGTCAGCATGGCCACGATACCGAGGGGGATTTGCAGACGTTTCCAGCTTTCGAGTTTTCGCCAGAGGCCGGTGGTGATCAGGTACAAGAATGCGATTCCCAACGGGAATACGGCGGCGATGAGGCCCTTGAGCAGCATCCCCACGCCAATCGACACCCACGCTCCCAATGCCCAAGCCTTGGGATTCCCCTCGTCCGGTTCCAGTGCGCGGAACATGCCCCACATCGCCAGCGCGATCATGGCGGTCAGGATCACGTCCGGGATCAGAATACGGGTAAACAGCCAGAGCCCCATGCTGGTGGCGAGCGCGAGGCCGGAATAGAGGCCGGTATTGGAGCCCATGGTTGATCCAGCGATCCGAGCCACCAGCCAACAGAGGAAAATTGTGGAGAGATAGACGGGCAGTCGTGCGGCCCAATCGTGCGGCCCGAAGATCTCGAACGAGACGCCCATCATCCAATAGACCAGGGGGGACTTTTCCAGGTACTTCACGCCGTCGAGGTGCGCCGTTACCCAATCGCCGGATTCGACCATATTGCGGGCGATCTGCGCCTGTACGGCATCCACATCGTCCATCAGGCGTGGCGGGGCCAGAATCGACGCTAGATAGATGGCAGCGGCGAAAAGGACGACGGTCAGCTCGCTGCGGCGTAGGCTTGGGCTTGGTGTCCGGAGCGTGTTTGCGGCGGCTCGATCTCGATGTTCCACTTTTTCAGCCAAAGGAAGAGAGTCAGAAGACCCCATAGTTGGTATCCGGCGTTGGTCTTGCGGTTGATGTGGGCGTTGATCAGCGATTCCGTCGCCCCGGGGTCGAATAGTTGACTATTGCGGACAGCCTTCGCCGACAGTGTGTCGCGCAACAAGGGAAGGAGCGGCCCCCGGAACCACTCATGGGCCGGGATGTCGAGGCCAGCCTTCCGCCGGTCCAAAATGGCATCGGGGAGCTTGCCGCGCATGGTCCGTTTGAGGATCACCTTTTGTCGCAGACCGTTAATCTTCAGATTCTCGGGCAACCGTGCAGCGAATTCGACGATTCGGTGGTCGAGCAGCGGCGGACGTACTTCCAAGGAGTGCGCCATGCTCATGCGGTCGACCTTGCAGAGCAGGTTGTCCTGCAAGTAGAACAATTGGTCCAGCATCAAATAGCGGTTCAGGAAGCCGATTTCGTCCGCGCCGGGCAGTTTGTTGAACAGCGCTTGGAGGTGGTGCCCGTTGGAACTGGGCAGCAGGGCGCGTTTTTGCTCCAACGTGCAGGCACCGTTCCAGAAAAGGTGGGCCTCGTCGGGGTCCAGTAGCGACCCTTCGAGCCACCGTTTCAGCTTGTACTCGAAGCCGATCTTGGCGTCGGAGACTGGCAGTAGTCTTTTCGCGGTGCCCAGGGCGGCCTGTCGCAGAATCCGGGGAACCATCCGAAGGGGGCGGGCCAGCATGTCGGCCTTGTAGGTCAGGTAGCCGCCGAAAAGCTCGTCGCCGCCTTCGCCGGAGAGTGCGACCGTGACGTGCTCGCGGGTCATCTTCGAGAGGAACCAGACTGGCAGGGCCCCGGCATCGGCTCCAGGCTCGTCCGAATAGTGGGAAAACTCCTCAATGGCGTCGGTGATGGCCGAGTCCCGGTTCAGCTCGAACTCGTGGTGCTCTGTGCCATAGCGGCGGGCGACGTCGCGGAACCAAGGGCTCTCGTCGCAGGACTTGGATTCGAAGGCGATGGAGAAAGTCTTCAACGGCCGCGATTGGAGTTCCGCCGCGTAGTGGATCAGGGTGGTGGAATCGATGCCGCCGCTGGCCCAGATTCCCAGCGGCACGTCGCTGGTCAGATTCTCTTTTACTGCCGCGCGCAGCAGGTGGTCCAGTTGCTCGGAGGCCTCTTCGCCCCGGATGGACGCGTCGGGCTGGAACCGCAGCTGCCAGTACGGAACGACCTCTTCGCGCCCCCTTCGCCACTCCAGATAATGCCCTGCGGGCAGCTTCGTGATGCCCTCGACCATGGTGCGCGGACTTGGCACGTAGTTCAGCGATAGGAAATCCTGGAGGGCGATTTTGTCCAGCCGCCGTGTGGCATTTGAATGTCCAAAAAACGGATGCGCAAACAGCGCCTTCATTTCACTGCCGAAAATCAGGTCGTTGCCGATTCTGGTCAGGTAGAGGGGCTTGATGCCCATCCGGTCGCGGGCCAGGACGAGTCTTTCCTTGGCATCGGACCAGATGGCCATGGAGTACATGCCCCGAAACCGGTGGAAGCATTCGGTGTCCCATTGGATGAAGGCGCGGAGGGCCACCTCGGTGTCGCAGTCCGAACGGAACCGGTGGCCGAGGGATTCCAGTTCCCGCCGGAGTTCGGCGTGGTTGTAGATTTCCCCGTTGTAGACGATAACGGTGTCGCGGTCCTCGCTGAGGAAGGGTTGTTCGCCGCCGGACAGGTCGATGACCTGCAGCCGGACGGCTCCAAGCGCGGCGTGGGCGGAAGTTCGAGTTGAGGCGAACGTACCCTGCTGGTCAGGGCCGCGGTGCGCAAGCGTGGCCGTCATCCGTCGGATGACGACGTTATCGACACTTCCAGACAGCTGGGTGAACCCAGCGATGCCGCACATTCGTTTTTCACCCGTTACGCAGGACCCCTCCCGCGCCCCTTAAGAAATAGTTACGACTACGTTAGCGTCCAGCGGTGGAGCGTGTCAACATCCACTGGGACGTGCGGGCTGCGGGGCCCGTTTGGACTATTTCTATTGTAAGACGGAACGGTAAGAATTTGTAAGGGCGTGCGGTGCCAGGACGCTCGCGTTCTAACGGTCCCGTTCCCGCAATGTCTCCCGCAGGATCGGAAGGACGGCCAGATCCTTGGGCGACCCCACCTCTTCCTTGATGCGGATTTGCGTCTCCAAACCCAGGACCCGAATCGTCATTCCCGGCCCAAGTTCGAGCGTCGGACTCGATTCCGAGAGTTCATCGAACGAGTGGCCCCTGCCGATGGCGCCAAGTACGTCCAACGGGCCAAACTTTGTCATTAGGAGCTGGTGGCCTTTCGACGCCAGATGTGAGCGTGTTGGGAACAGGCGGCGCTCGGGTTGGAATCGGTAGACCGCTTCCAGTTCCTGCAAGGCGGCAGTCAAGCGCTCCAGATTGTCGTCGGCTTGGCCGTGGACTACATCCAAATCAAATGTATTGATGTTGGCCCCGCACAGGACCGCGCTGATGCCGCCCACGACAATGAAATCCACTCCATGCCGGCAGAGGCATTTCAGGATCTCAAGAAAGTCTGGAATCGGAGCCGATGGCCGCACGCAACTCCAGAATAGACCGGACATGCCGCTGCAACACCTCCAGCCGCTCCAACGGCGTGAGGGAGAGCATCCAGCGGACCATCGTCACATCGACGCCGTTGACATACTCGTGGCGCTGGTCTTCCGTCGGGATGGAGTCTTCCATGCCCAATCCTACGTCCTGCAGTATTGCGATGTCCGTGGTGCGTGGTACCGGACATCCAGATGCGGGGTTTCCAGCCTCTTGTGGCCCTCCACCTTCGACGTCAGGCAACTTTCCAGAATGCCGCAGGTGATCAACGTTCGCTCCACCGGATATGGCGCGATGCCGGTGGTGATCATTTCCTCGATCTTGTTCACCAAGCAGGCCGAATACGTTACATTCGGGACGGGGGAAAGGAAAAACTGGGTCGAAACCGGCCCCTTTGCCCCTTTCAGCGTCGCGGCGAACATGTAATCCTTCACGGCTCCATCCAGCATCAACAGCGTCGCCTTCAGCCCGTCCCGGTATTCAATGAAATACGCCGCCGGGTGCGGTGTAATCCGTCGCGCTTCGCCCGAGAGGACCATCTCCTGGGTGCGGCCGTCCTTGACGGTGTTCCCCATCGGCGAATCGCTGCGCGAAAGCGCCGCGCCGAGCAGTTCCTTCGACCATCGCCCGTCGTCGCCCGCCTTCCAAACATCCTCGCCCTCGATCAACTGCACCGATTTCACGCCCGTTTCGCCACCCTTGCGCCGCTCCAGCATGCACTGCATGGCCTCGATGGCGTGGTAGTCCATGGGGTCTGAGCCGCCGCAGCCGACCATCAGCGCATCGGCGATTTCGCAGTTCATCGGCAGTTCCAAGTCGGGCAAACGCCACGTCACGGGCAGGGAAGAGCCCGCCAGCATCGGGAACCTCATTGCATGGCCGGTATCGACCATCTTTTTCGCCTTCTCGAAGCTCCACGAGAGATGTTTGTCGTTGTACAGCGGCACGGACCGGCTGTCGGCCTCGAAAACCTTCGCGCACTGTTCGAAGAACTCGTAGCGGGGGTAGAGGATCTGCCCTTTGGCGTTCCGGGGGTAGTCGCCGTGTTCGCCGATGACGATCACGGCATCGACCGCGAGCTTGCTGCCGCCGACCCTCAGCGCTTCGGCAATGGTGGGGAAGACCTGGAATCCGAATTCCTTGGCGCGCTCTGCGCTGAGGTCGCCTTCCGGCTTTTGGTCCACGTAGAGGGATACAACTTGGATGTTCGGCTTGTGCCATTTGCCGTTGAAGGGGTATCCGACGAGGAACCGGTCACCCATGTGCTGGGCGTGCGACAGGTACTTGTAGATGGTGCAGATGATGGCGACGCGCTTGGGGGCCCCGGCTTGGGCGAGTAGATCGCCCGCGGTTCCGGTGCCCGCAGTAACGGAGATCGCGGTGGTTTCGATAAAGGTGCGTCGTGTGAGCATTACGATCTCCAGAACGTGGATTCCTTGGGGGCTTGGTAGGCGATCTTGAGATGCGGCGTGTCTAGTTTCCTGCCGCCCGCAAACAGGCTGTCGACTCCGGCGGCGGTGAGGCCCGTGGTGAGGAGGCCTCGCTCGGCCGGATAGGTCTCCCTGCCGGTCAGGTACATCTGTTCGAAGTTGTTGACCAGGGGGCTGAAGAAGTTGGCGAGGGTGGTCCGGCCCGGGGGCATCGGGAGGTACATTTGGGTGGAGAATGGCTCGGGGCGGCCCTCGATGCGGGCCGCGAAATTGAAATCCTCCACCAGGCCGGACATCAGGATCATGGTGCACATCAGGCCGTCGGTGTGCTGGTAGCGGTAGGCAACGGGGTTCTTCACCAGTCGCTTCATGTCGTCAAGGGACGGGAACATGTCGTTGAATCCCGGACGGGCCGGGGTGAGGGTGTGGCTGCGGCAGAGCGCGGCATCGAAAAGGTCCTTGGGCCAGACGCCGTCCCGGTGGGCCTGCCAGAACTGGTCGCCACGGTAGGCTTGGAGCCATTTGACACCGGATTCGCCGCCCTTGCGACGTTCGACCATGCATTGGAGCGTTTCGAGGCCGTGGTAGTCGTAACTGTCGACGCCGCCATAGCAGACGCAGAGTGCTTCCTGGATCTTGACGCCGGTGGGCATTTCCACGGACGGGATGCGCCATGTGACCGCGAGGCTGGAGCCCGACATCAGGGGGAACTTCATGGCACGGGAGGTATCGTACATTTCCTTGGCCCACTCCCATTTCCACGAGAGGTGCTTGTCGTTGAAGACCGGCACGGACTTGCCGCTGGATTTGAAGACATCCACAATCTGTTGGAAAAACTGGTAGCGCGGGTATTGCACCTGTCCCTTTTCCGTCTTGGGGTAGTCGCCGTGCTCGCCTAC
>CAITMP010000760.1 GCA_903893525.1 uncultured Acidobacteriia bacterium
CACAATCAGCACACCGCCTTTGAAGGTGTGCTCCTTGTGGGTGTAGGTGATGTTGTCGGAGATGCTGATGTCGGTTGTCGGCGATTTCAAAAACACGCGGTCCGCGGAATTGGCGCTGGCGAAACCGCTCACCGTGAAATCGGGCATCCCTTCCGGGTATTCGCCGTTGCCGCCGAACAGGCGGGGGAACACAAAGCCGTAGGTGGCCCGCTTCCAGAGGTCGCCCTGCATGAAGGTCCGCTGGCCGTTCCAGGACGTGCTGATCTTGGCCTCGTTCACCATGTGGTTGTTGACCACGAAGCTGTATCCCAGCTGAGGGCCGAAACCGGGCCGGTGCCGCTGCGTGGGTGTATTCGGCATCGGCGAGGAGCTGAATGTGCCGAACGGGTCGATGGTGTTGTAGTTGTCGTGGATGTAGCGGAAGTAGAGGTTTTGCCGGTCGCTGATGTGGTAGTCGAAGCGGGCGATGTCCTCGCGCCAGTTGAACGGATTGTAGGCCTGGTAGGTCGTGTTGTTGCCGATGGGCGTGTTGGTGTAGACGGTGGCCAGCGTGCTCATCTTGGCGTAAACGGCCATGATCGCCTTGCCGTCGGGTGTGATCAGGCTCGCCGGCATCACGTTTCCGGGCAGCGGGTTCTTGGTGCCGGGGAAGTAGATGGCTTGGTTGGGGCGGTCCGAGAAGTCGCCGCGCGTTTCCGCAATTGTCGGCAGGGTCTGGCGCGAGGGGTTGGTCAGGTGGTGGATGCTCTTCCATTCCTCGCCGACCATGAAGAAGAATTTTCCCTTCTTGAGCGGGCCAAAAGCGAGCGGGCCGTTGAAGCTCCAGCCGTAGTCGTTGAACCGCAGCGCGGGCTTGACGGGGGCGAAGAAGTCCTTCGCGTCGAGCGCGTCGTTGCGGATGGTCTCGAACAGGCTGCCGTGGTACTGGTTGCCGCCACCCTTGGTGACAACGTTGATGTTCGCCCCGGAGTTGCGGCCGAATTCGGCGGAGAATGCCGACGTCTGGATTCGCACCTGCTGGATGAAGTCAATGCCGACGTTGTTGATCTGGCTACCGTTGGAGCCCGAATCGAGGTTTGAGCCGCCGTCGACGGCCAGGTGGTTGGTGTCCGTACGGTTGCCGTTGATCGATTGTCCGGTCACGCTCAGGCTGGTGGTGGTGGCCATTTGGTCGAGCGACATCATCGCCACGCCGGGCATCAGCGTTACCAGTTCCAAGTAGTTGCGCCCGTTGAGCGCAAGATCCTGAACCTGTTCCGAGTCAATGGTGGTGGCTAGTTCGCCGGAAACGGTGTTCACTGTCTCAATGGCGTGGTCACCGTCACCGATTGGTTGGTGCCCGCCAGTTCCAGCTTGAAGTCCGCCGTGACGCGGCCGTTGTCGGGCAGGTCGTAGCCCTTTTGGATCGCGGAACGGAATCCGTCCGCCACCACCCCCGCGTCGTACATGCCGACCGGCAGGTTGGTGACGATGTAGTAACCCTTTTCGTCGGTCGTGGACTTCCAGCTGATCTTCGTGTCCTGGTTGGTGACGCTGATCTTGGCCTTCGGAACAACGGCCCCGGAGTTGTCCGTGACAGTGCCGGAGATGCGCCCGTTCGCGTTCTGGGCGAAAACCGCTGTTGCCGCCACGAGCGCGCAAGCGAGGGCGAGAAGGATCTTGTGTTTCATATTTTCAGACTCCCTGAAAGGAACTTAACCGTGATGATATCGCACTTTTCCGTTGTGGGGCAGCCTTTCTAGGCTGCAACCGGCTTTCCAGCCGGTTCCGCGCCATCAAGGCGCGTGTTTGCGCCCCCTAGAACTCGAACCGGAAACTCCCCTGCACCTGCCGGGGCTGGAAACCATAGGGGTTGAACGACCGGTTCATGGTCACCACGCCGTTGCTGCCGGGCGCATTCATGCCCTGGTTGTTGAAGACATTGAATACGTCGATGCCTACCCGCAGCGTGCCACGCTTCTCGGTCAGCTTGAACGTCTTCCGCATGGAGGAATCCATGATCCAGTTGAACGGTCCAAGCCGGTACTGGTTGCGGAACGGATTCAAGCCGTTGTCGTACGCCACGCGCTGGGTCACGCCGTTTAAAAGGGGGATGTAGACCACGTTGGTGTCATAGTCGCCGGTCACGGCACCGGGGGTAATAGCGGCCAGTGTGCGACGCTATTTTGCAAGAACATGAAATATTCCCTGACGTCTGTAGAAGCACTGTCAAGTCGTGATTTTCATCGAAGAAAAAATAAAAACAATGTTGACCACTTCACAAAGCGATGGTATCCTTCCCGTAGGTAATTGGACGCAGTACATTATGAGTAGAGTCAAAGGGCTTATCATCAATATCGTTCTGGCGATTCTGGTCGTTGCGACATGTGTCGATACGGCTAGAAACTACTTGGCTAAACGAAAGGCCGCTGCTGCGGCCCCCCACCCCACCCCCCCCCCCCCG
>CAITMP010000761.1 GCA_903893525.1 uncultured Acidobacteriia bacterium
CAACGTACGGCTCCAACCATCCTGAGTACAAGAAAGCAGCCGTAAGGCAAGCTCAGGTTTTGGAACAGTTTGAAGCCATGAAATCCACCGTCGCCAGTCGGGTGGATGCCGAGTACCGCGAAGCCGTGGACCGGGAGAAGAGCCTCCAGGAGGCCGTCACGTCCACCAAGATGGAGTTTGACCAGCTCAATTCGAAATCATTGGAATATCAGGCTCTGCAGCGAGATGCGACAGCGGACAAAACCCTGTACGACGAGTTGACCAGAAAGGTCAAGGAGGCTGGCATCAACGCCGGTTTTCAGGGCAGTTCGATCCGTCTGGCTGATCCGGCGCGCCCAAACATGGCACCGGTCTACCCGAATGTCAGAATGATCGCGATTCTGGCCTTCTTCGTATCAACAATTTTTGGAATAGCGGTTGTTTTCATCGCCGAAGGACTCGACCACTCCCTGCGCGATCCCGATGTGATCCAGCGTCAATTGCAAACGGAAGTACTCGGTGCCCTTCCCGTTGTGAAAGCTTGGCGCGGGCAGTTGCCGAACCACGGACAGAGAGATGGCGAGAGGCGAGAATTTTTTGGCAGCCACTCCGGCGTCGCCAATACGTACGAGGAGGCTGTGCGGACCCTTCGGGATTCCATCCTGCTCCCGAATGCGGACAAACGCCCCCGTAGTCTCCTGCTAACATCGGCTACGCCGCGTGAAGGAAAGACCACAACCGCGGTACACTTGGCGGTGGTCCATAGCCAACAAAAACGCCGGACCTTGGTTATCGACTGTGACTTGCGCCGTCCCGGTGTCTATCACCACTTGGGCGTTTCCAACGACAAGGGGCTCTCGGACGTCATCAACGACGGGGAGAATTGGCGTGATTTGCTAATCACCCCGAGCAATCTCCCATTTATGCAGGTATTGCCTGCCGGTCCGCCTTCCCGGCGCGCTGCCGACGGTATCGGCGACACGCTTCGCCACATCCTCACTGAGGCGATTCAGGAGTACGATTTGGTGGTTTGCGATGCGCCGCCTTTGCTCGGTTTTGCCGAATCCCTCCAGATCGCCGCGCTTGTTGATGGCGTGGTCGTAGTGGCGTTGGCAGGTCAGACCGACAGGACCGCCGTAGCCAGCGTGATCTCCAATCTGAAGCGCCTGCGGGCGAACGTGATTGGTTTGACGCTGAACGAAGTCCGCGCCGACATGAGCGAGCGCTACTACTACTACGGGTACTACGGCAAGTACTACAGCCGCTACTACAAGCCACTCAGCAGCTAGAGAACGGATCGAACGGGACCCCGGATTACTCCAGGGTCTCGTTCAGAATCCTGTAGATTTGAGCCCCGAATTGCTCCACTAACTTGATCCCGATACCGGGAATCGAAAGCAGGTCCGCTGCAGTTCGAGGCTGTTCCTCCGCGATCGCGGTCAGCACCCGGTCTGTCATGATCCGGAAAGCGGGTACCCCCTTCTTCTGGGCGACGGACCGACGCCACTCCCGCAGCGCTAATTCCACCGGTCCAACAACTCGTTCCACAGCAGCTTCGGGCAGTTCCACTGCTTTCGCTGTTGACTTGGTCTTCCGTTGGGTTTTCGCACCGCCCTTGGCCGTCTTCCGGCCTGTTTTTGGGGCTGGCGCGACCTCGCGGATTGTGAGTCCGAGTGTACCTTCGGCGTCGATGTATTCAGCGTCCCGTGTGAGCGAGGCCTTGCGGTACGGGATCTGCTTGCCGTCCTTCTCAAATACCGCGTCGGTCAGCCGTACCAAGCCCGCCCTGGCCAACGCACCCACCACTTCCTCAAACTCGTCGCGCGAGAGCCCGTTGGCTCCGCACAAATCCGCGTGGAGGCGACCCATGGAGCGCGGCGTCCCTTGCAGTGCCTCGATGACCTTGCGCGCAATGATCTCCTCAGGGACCGATGCTTGTCGGAACAACTGCGCCACGCAGTCCTGGGGCGCACAGAAGTCGCAGATTCCGCAGGGCCTCCTGCTGTCCGCCGTATCCCCGAAGTGCTGGATCAAGCTGGACATGCGGCATTGGCTGCTTTGGGCGAAGCGGATTGTCTGCTCGATCTGCTGTTGCTTGTGGTCCCCTTGGGCGGAGTACGACTCGCGCCAGTCGGATGTTCCGCGCGTGATGTTGTCCGCGGAATCGATGACTGCGCCACTGTGCATCCAAAGCTTTTCGAGGGCCTTTTCAAACAGGTCCGCGCCGAGCTTGGTTTCCGCCTCCACCAGTTGCCTGGGGCGGGGCTCGCTGGTCAACCGTCCAAAAATCTGATCGAGCACCTTTGGTTCCGGATAGTCACGCTCGAAGAAAAAATCGTGCGTGTGCCGATCGGCGTACGAGTGCATCAAAATAGCCCGGCTGGGAAGCCCGTCGCGGCCGGCGCGCCCGATTTCCTGGTAGTAAGCCTCGATGCTGCCGGGAAGTGCGGTATGCATCACGGACCGGATGTCGGCTTTGTCGATCCCCATTCCGAATGCGATGGTCGCGACAATTACTTCGATTTTCCCGGTCAGGAAGCCGGTTTGGACCCGTTGGCGTCGCTCGGCGTCCAGTCCAGCATGGTAGGCGGCGACCGGATAATCATTTTTCAAGAGTGCGGCAACGCTTTCGGCCTGTTTGCGGCTCGGGGTGTAGATAATGGCCGGCCGACGCTCGGGGTCCCGAAGAAGTTCCTGAGCCAATCCAGGCCGCATGGACGGACTGGTTTCCACCACCTCGATAGCGATGTTGGAGCGACGGAATCCATGGATGAAGCTTGCGGGAGTATCGAGGCCCAACTGGACTTCGATGTCGCGTTGTACCGTTGTGGTGGCTGTGGCCGTCAGCGCCGCGCATGGGGCAGGCCTGAGTTGTTCGAGCGACGCGCCGAGGAGCCTGTAGTCCGGACGGAAATCGTGCCCCCATTGGGAGATGCAGTGCGCCTCGTCGACGGCGACGAGGGAAGGCTTCCGGCGTGCCAGCATTTCGATGAAACCCGGCACCCTGAGCCGCTCCGGCGCGATGAAAAGGAACTGGAGGTTGCCGTTCAGGTAATCGACGCACACTTGTCGCGATGCTGCCCTGTCCCGGCCCGAATGGATGCAGGCCACAGCGAACCCCAATTGCCGCAACCTGGTCGACTGGTCCTCCATAAGCGCGATCAACGGACTGATCACCAGGGTTGTACCGCCGCGGGCAAGTCCAGGCAACTGGTAACAAAGTGATTTTCCGGCTCCGGTCGGCATCACCAGCACCACGTCCCGGCCTTCGATCAGCGTTCGGCAGACCTCCTCTTGGTTGGCCCGGAAATTGGGAAACCCGAACGCCCTGTGCAGCAATCCCTCCAAGAGCTCGCCGGGCTCGGCTACGATCTGGGGTGGCATCGAAGTGCCTCCCAGCGGGGCTGGTACGTGCGGCGGTGTCCCGGAGGCCGCAGGTGGCTCCTTTGGAACGGAGCCACGCACAGATTTGTTGGCCCCGACCGGTGCTCCAACCAACTCCGCCGACCGAACCGGTGCACCCGTGCGGGGCGCAAGGGGAAGCTGCCCCACTTTTCCAACAACGTCCCGCACGTAGTCCTCAATGCCGCCGATAAACGGGCCCAGTTCGGCTTGTCCGCGCTCAATCCGCTTCAATCGGGCCTCCCATTGTCCGGTCATAGCCGGACTCTTGACCTCGGGATGGACGACCTCGATCAAATGGACGCCCTTGTCGGTCGCCAGCAAGTTCTTGCCGTCGCGACTGATGTACTCGCGTTTCAGCAGCGTTTCTATGATTGCCGCCCGCGTGGCGGGGGTGCCGAGCCCGTTGTCCTTCATGGCATCGGACAATTCCTTTTCGTCGAGGGTCTTGCCCGCCGTTTCCATCGCGGTTAGCAATGAGGCTTCGTTGAAGCGCTTCGGAGCCCGCGTCTTCTTGCGCACCGACTGCGCTTCGAGCACATCCTGGGGCTGGCCCGTTTCCAAGTTGGCGGGTAGTGCCTGGTCGTCTCCCGAACCCTCCCCGGCATCGCCATCAGCAGCTTTTTTGCCTTTCTTGGCCCCCTTTGCCGCCGGTGGCTTTGACGTCTGGATGTCGAGAATTTTCCACCCGACTTGCTGGATCGTCTTGCCCTGCGATTGGAACCGGTCCGTGACCGACCCGCTGACAACGGCTGTGATCACCGTGGTGATGGACCAAATGTGCTCCGGGTGCCACGCCGCGAGGAGCCGACGGCAAATCAGGTCGTAGATTCGCGCCTCGTCCTGGGGTAGATTGGCGCGCGAGGTGGAAACATTGGTCGGGATGATGGCGTGGTGGTCGGAGACCTTGGCATCGTCCACGAACCTTTTCCCGAGCGGGCGGTGGCCCGTTTCGGGTGCGATGAAGTCCTTGTAGTTGGGCGAGATGGCAGCGACCACTTGCGGCAATGTCGCTGCCACGTCGGACGAAAGGTGACGACTATCGGTCCTGGGGTAGCTGATGAGCTTATAACGCTCGTAGAGCTCTTGGGCGATGTCCAGTGTGCGCTGGGCGCTGAAGCCGAATAGCCGGTTTCCATGGCGCTGGAGTTCGGTTAGGTCGTAAAGCGCGGGAGCCGGCATCCGCTGTTGCTCGGCCTTCAGCGACTCGATGACGGCTTGGCCGGACGTGACCCGCGCAACAACCTTCTTGGCCTCGTCACCGTCGGGAGGCAGGCGCGTGGATTTTTGGATATCCTGAAGGTCCGCGAACCATGTTCCCCAATATTCCTCCGCTTTTGGGAAGCCTGTGGGACGAAATTTTGCCTGGACTTCGAGATAATCCTCGGGTACAAATGCGCGAATTGCTAGTTCGCGTTCGACCAGCATTGCCAGGGTTGGGGTCTGGACCCGTCCCACGCTCAGCTCGCCGCCGTAGGCCAGGGCATAGGCTCGGGAAAGATTCATGCCGACCAGCCAGTCGGCCCTACTGCGACCGCGTGCCGCATCTGCGAGGGGGTCGTAGTCGCGGCCCGGCTTTATGGCGTCGAAGCCTTTGCGGATCGCCTCCGGCGTCAGGGAGGAGATCCAGAGGCGTGAGAAAGGTTTCGAACATCCGGCAGCCTCATAGATGTACCGGAAAATCAGTTCGCCCTCGCGACCGGCGTCAGTCGCGCAAATCACCCGCGCGACTTTGGGCGATTGGAGGATGCGACGAACAGTCTCGAACTGGTCCTTGGTCTTGTCGTAGACCACCAGAGGCCATGCGCCGGGCAACATCGGGAGTGTTTCCCGCCGCCAATATTTCCACTCGGGGCGGATTTCGTGCGGCTGGGCCAGCGACGCCAAGTGGCCGATGGCCCACGTGACGATGTATCCATTGCCATGCAGATAGCCATCGCCCTTGGTGGAGGCTCCGAGGACTTTGGCGATATCGCGGGCTACCGAGGGCTTTTCGGCTACTACGGCTACGGAGCCCGATTCGGGGGCCGGATTGCTCAAACTACCAGTTTAGCGGGCAGGGGTGCCGGTGGAATCCTTCCATCCCACTAGGGACTTTATCTTCTTCCATGTATCCGCGATGAAACTGTCCTTTGGCTGCACTGGCTGGCCAGCTCCACCTACGAGGTTTCGCGGCAGATCCGGTGTTTGGTCGTCGTCCCGTTGCTGGATTTCGCAGCGTGCTTCGCCAGAGGCGCGAACGGAATTTCCCGTCAAGGTGAAGCGCTTTCGAATCCGCAACCCGTCCGCCTTCTCCAAGCAAACGGAAAACTCGCCGTCCGCTGCGGTTACGGGGAAAAAGCCTCGCTGGTGGCGCTGGATGAAAGCCGTCTCGTAGCGGTGCCTGCGGGTACTCCACGTAAAGACACGGAAACCGTCGAAATCGTGGTCCTCCCCAAGTGTTTCCGCGGTTGTCCAGAGCCAAATTTCGTGGCTTTCGCCGTGATCACTGGTTTTTCCAATCACGAAATATGATGTAATCCGGTGTCCCTCCGCGTATTGGGCAACCCCGTCCGGGATGGCCATGTAGAGCCGACTGGTCAGGACCCAGCCGGTTTGGCCGGACGCGGCGCGGATCAAGGTCCAGTCATCCAACGCCGCCGCGGGAAGGCTTGACGGCATTTCATCCCCTGAAAAACTTCGCTCCTTGGAAAGCGCCACCCAATCCGTAGGAGGCGAGGGCGGGGAAGGGGGGGGAGGCAAATCGACCGGGCTGGGTTTACTTTGTTTTTTTTCCTTGCCTTTGGATTTCCGCGCGGGCTTGGGTCTGGGCGGCAGGATCTGCCGTTTTGGCAAAGGGGCACGTCCGGTAACCCGGTGGAGGATCACGTCGACCTTCTCGCCCTCTCGAACCTGCAGGAAGCTGGGTGCGGAGCGGTTTGCCTCCGTATGCACGTTGAGCGTGCCGAATGTCGTCGCCACGCCTTGGGACGGCAGGGCACCGGTCTGTTGCCGCAACGCGAGCAAGCGCTTCATTTGTGCCGAATCCAGCAATTCGCGGTCGTCGGTCCAACCCTCGGCTCCGGACGGCGTTCTGACGCGGTACCATCTTCTGCGCTGGGCCAGAATTTCGAGCCGGTCACCATGGTGCGCGATTGCGGCCGGCGGCGACTTGGGGTCTATGTCCTTGTGCAGGTTGAGGATCGCTGGTCCCGCATAAGCCTCGCCGATGACCGGCTCCCGCTCCGGCGCGCGGTTGCAGGCTTCGAGCCCGCAGAGAACGAGGGCTGCCGCGAGGATTTTCGGACTTTTCAGCATCGGTTGCGTTGATTGCGTTCTATAAGCCAGAGTAGCCGACTTGCGACTGTTCCGGCAGGCTCCAACCCAAGCCACCTCGCCATGGGCACCGGCCAGGGCTAAAATTGTTGAATGAAAAGGTTTCCCGGAACTGCGTTCCTCTCCCTCCTTGGATTCGCCTGCTGCGCCTTGCCGGTCCACGCCGCCAGCTGGTTCGTGCGTCCCACTCCCGAAACCGTCGTAATTGGGAACTACAGCGCCAACGCGCGGCCCGTCCTGAGTGTAAAATCCGGCGACACGGTCGTCATCGAAACCGTGTCAGGCAGTTCCAATCAGCTCCGTCAGCTGGGACTGAAGGATTCCGAAATTCCTGCCGCTCTGATGGCGATCGAGGCTGGTGTCAAGCCCGGTGAGCGCGGGCCCGGCGGCCATATCCTGACCGGCCCGATCTTCATAGACGGTGCCGAGCCTGGGGACACGCTGGAAGTGCACATCGAGAAGATCGAGCTCCCCGTGCCGTGGGCGTACAACAGCTTCCGTCCCACGGCGGGATTTCTGCCCGAAGACTTCCCCAATTCCGCCTCCAAGTTGATTCGGTTGGATTTGGCACGCAAGGTCGGCCTCTTTGCCCTTGGCATCGAACTCCCACTGCACCCATTCTTCGGCAGTATGGGCATTGCGCCTCCCGCTTGGGCTGGCCGCTTCAACAGCGCTCCGCCATGGATGCATGCGGGTAATCTCGACAACCGCCAACTGGTTGAGGGTTCTACCCTCTACATACCCGTCCACGTCAAAGGCGCCTTGTTCCAAGTCGGCGACGGCCATGCCGGGCAGGGTGATGGCGAGGTGGATATCACCGCCATGGAGACCGCGTTGAACGGCACATTTCGGTTTGTCGTCCGCAAGGACCTGCACATCCAGTGGCCGAGGGCGGAAACCCCCACCCACTTCATTTCGATGGGCATGAACGAGGAACTGGTGGACGCGACCAAGCAGGCGGTCCGCGAGATGATCGATTTTCTGGTATCCGAAAAAGGATTGAGCCGCGACGATGCCTACATGTTGTCGAGCGTCGCCGCCGATTTCGCCATCACGCAATTGGTGGACGGGAAAAAGGGAGTGCATGGCATGATTCCGAAATCCATTTTCCTGAAAAAATAGGCACGGGGTATCGGTACTGCCGCAGGAGATTTCGGCTGAGGGAGTGGTCTCAGTCGGAAGCTTGGGAATGGGCCGCGCGCGAGGAGTGACATTGTGAGGCCCCGTTGCCGCCACTGGTGGACAACACGCATGGAGAGCCGGTCCGCAACGGCGCGGTCGGTCAGTTGCGGCTCGTAGCCGAAGTATGTCGACTGCAGCCAGCGGGCGGGACCGGAATCGAGGATGCCGAGCGGATCCCACGTTGTGTCGTATACAACGACCATGTCGGGCCGGTTTGCCTGGAGCCGGGCTATGTCCTTTTCGCGGAAACCGGCGAGCTCAACCACTTCCCGCTCCCGAGATACATAGCCGTACTCAGGGTGCCTCAGGGCTGCGGACATGGGGAACGTTGTGGCTATGGAGCCTTGGCGCAACTCGATGGAACCCGCAGTTTTGGCCCCCAGCTCGGCAAACGTGGCGAACAGCAGGTTGTTTTCGAATGGAAACGAATATGGCGGGTTCATCCAGTTGGCCCCCACGAGGCCGAATAGCAGCAGGGCAGTGGCGCGTCGCCTCCACCGGACTGGTACTGCGGTCAGGGCGACCGCGAACAAAGAGTACAGCACAGGCAGAACGGGAAGCAGGTACCGCTCCAAAATCGCTCCGCCGATAAGACTGAATGCGACCACGTGCGCGGCTGCGAATGAGCCGGAGACCCTCCAAGCCCGGTGCCGTAGTTGGGGCATGCGGCGGTAAGTCCAGCCGACCGCGATCCATCCGACAAAATGTCCGTCGGAGACAAGGACGTAGTAGATGCGACGGAAGAGGGCTACGAACAGCCGCACCGGATGGAGAAGATAAACGGCATTGTAGTCTGCGAAGGCTTGGTTGCCAAGCCAGTGGCCGGTAGATGCCCGAAGAATCGACAACCAGCCGGCCAACGGCACCAAGGGTAGCAGAAACCATGCGGCCGAGCGGTAGCGGCGTTCGGCCACGAGCCAGATTCCAAAAACTCCCGGCACGATGATTCCGGTCTCCTTGACCAGCACCAGTCCGACGCAAACCAAGGCGGAATCCCGCAGCCTGTTCTGGAGGAATAGGAGCAATGCCAGCGCGGAGAGGCCCATCGCGGGCATGTCGAGCTGGGCGAGCATCGACTGGGCGAAGAACAAGGGCGATAGCAGCGTGAATGCGGCGGCTGCGAACGCCGGAGTGCCGGGGCATCCACGTGAAAGCTCGATGGCCAGCAGGAACGTGACCAAAATTCCGAAAGTGCCTACCAGCAGCATGGCAATCCGGGTGGCCGTCACCGAAAAGCCCACCAACTTCCAGACGATGGCCAAATAGGCCATCACGCCTGGCGGATGGACGTTCGGCAGCGTGGAGTGCGGAATCCAGCTGCCGTCGCGGTAGAGATCGAGCGAGGCGGGGATGAACTGTCCCATCTCATCCCAATGGAATGGAATGTGCAGAAGCGGCCCGTGCGAAAGCAGGGTGAAACTGAGGATGGCCAGGTAGGCGACCACATAGGACTGGTAGCGGACACGGAGCCGGGCCGGTTGCATAGGGCCTATTTACTGGATAAAGCCGGAGCCCGAGCGGGCCTCCAGGTGAATCTCGCCCAACGACGCCTCATATTGGCCCACGTGTTGCTGGAGGACGCCCAACAGCGCCTTGGCCTGCTGCGGACTCAGGTAGATGCCCTGGAAATTGCGGATATTTACATTCTCGCCCGAAGACGGGTCTACCCGTCCGAAGAGTAGGAAGAAGTCCCAAAGACTGGCACGCAACTGCACGCTGTTGGCGTATGATTCGCGGTACTCGTCGGAGTTCTGCAGGATGATTCGGGGCTGGGATGGGGTCATCGACTCCATCGTACCGTGTTGCCCGGCGCGTTCGCGCTTGACATTCGGGGTGCTATCGGTTTATGGTGGCTCTTCGCCTCCCGTGTCAAATCGCGGTAGGCCTTTCCCCGAGACGGGGTTCCCCTGTGTGGGAAGGGTACAGAGAAAAAAGTGGACAACGCACAGATATTGCTCGACCACGACTATCCGTCGACGCTGGACAGCGTGGATGCGGCCGAGGCCGAGATTTTGAAGGCGGCGCAGTCGGCGGGACTGGACGAGGACGATGAACATCGGATCGGAATGGCGGTCCGCGAATGCATGGTGAACGCCGTGGTGCACGGCAACCGCTACAACCGGAACAAGTTCGTCCACGTTGGAGTCTTCAAACAGGACGACCGGTTTACAATTCGGATTACGGACCAGGGTGAGGGATTCGAGGTCCAGGAAGTTCCAGATCCTCTTCAGGAGGGCAATCTTCTGCGCCAATCGGGCCGCGGATTGTTCCTTATGGGGGCGTTCATGGATGAAGTCAAGGTTCGGAAGGCCCAACCGATGGGGACCGAGGTCGTCCTGGTAAAAGTTTTGGCGCCGCCGCAGTGATTGCGGCGCTATCGTTTGTAGGATCTGTTTGTGCAGGACCCCGCCGCTTTGTCGCGGCGGTTGAATCAAAAATTTCTGATCAGGAGGCAACAATTGAGCGTTAAACTGAACACCCGCGAAGTGGGTGGCGTTACCGTGGTGGATGTCGAGGGCCGGATCACACTCGGCGAGGGATCGAGCGCCCTGCGCGACTTGATCAAGGACCTGGTGTCAAAGGGTCAGATCAAGGTTCTGCTCAATCTGAGCGAAGTCAACTACATTGACAGCTCCGGTATCGGGGAACTCGTTTCGGGTTTCACGAACGTGGCAAACGCCGGCGGGGCGATGAAGCTGCTGGGTCTCACCAAGCGCGTGAAGGATCTGCTGCAGATCACCAAGCTGTATACCGTGTTCGACGTGCACGAAGAAGAAAAGCACGCCTTGGCAAGCTTCTAGTCCGGGACGGGTCCTTCTTTTTAGAATCGTTCTTTCGGTATCGAAGGTTTGCAGATGCCGGACTTCCGCGGGACGGAAGTCCGGCATCGTGTTGCGTGCCGAAGTCTTGTTCCACACTCCAAGGGCTTGTCGCGAGTCTGTAATCTAACCGCCGCCAACAAACTGCACAATTTCCAGCACCGCACCCGATGGGACGGACGTTGCTGGCCAACGCTCCCGCTTCACGATCTCTCGATCCAATTCCACTGCCAACCGGTCCGGCTCCAGTCCCAATGACAGCACCAAGTCCATCAGCGTAACCCCCGATGGCACCGTCCGGCGCTCTCCGTTTACCAGTGCCCAGGATTCCGAGTTGCCCTCAATCTGTTTACTCACCGCAATCCATTCCTCCCGCAATCCACCCTCCCGCAATCCATGCACCACGCCTCCAGCATTACGCGACCATAAATTTTGGAACGGCTGATCGTTGGGAGCGCGTCCCGAGCGACCACCCGCCCCACCTGTATCGTAACCGGGATCGGTAATCAATGCCGGATTCGACACCAAACCGCACTGCCGTTACCGTCGATATGAACTTGGTGGTCCATTCGAAGCTCTACCCCAGGGTCGAATCGATTTCCCGTAGCCCGCGTTTTCGACTTCGCAACACCGGGTGGATTATCATAAGTCGAGGGGCGAAACAGGCCTCCCATTCGACACGATGCCAACTACTCCAGCCGAACAGTGGCTACCCATTCTGATGCAGGCAGTGTTTGCGGTGGTCATCGCCGCAGCCTTGGTTACGCTCTCCTTCGTGATTGGGAGAAGGGTCAAGAATCCGATCAAGGACATGGCGTACGAATGCGGTATCGAGCCCACAGGCGACGCCCGCCAGCGCTTTACCGTCAAATTCTACTTGGTAGGCATGTTGTTCATTCTGTTCGACATAGAAGCAATTTTCCTCTATCCGTGGGCAGTGGTGTACAAGCAGCTCAAAATGTTCGCCTTCACGGAGATGCTGGTGTTCATCGGGCTCGTGCTCGCGGGGTTCTTCTACATTTGGAAGAAGGGCGTGCTGGACTGGGCCGCCACCAACCGGGACAACGGTACTGTGACCGGCGGTATTCCCGCGAACCTGAAGAGCATGTTGGAGCCGGTGCCGGCCACCGCAATCCCGACAAGGCGGTCCAACTAGCCATGATTCCAGAATCCCTCCAAGGCAATCCGACGGTTGCCGCGCTAGCCGACTTGGCAACCTTTGCCAAATTCGAATTCAACGAATTGACGATCGAGACCGCCCCCGAAAATATTGTCGAGGCTCTCCGCCGGGTCAAACAGGATCTGAAATTCGAACGGCTGACTTCGGTCACCGGCGTCGACCGATTGCCGGTCGAGCCCCGATACGAAGTGGTTTACCACCTGCAATCAGTGGCTGGCAATTCCCGTCTCCGCCTCAAGACCCGAGCGTCCGGTACCAATCCGAATGTTCCCACTGCCACGCTGGTCTACCGCTCGGCGGAGTGGTATGAACGCGAAACCTTCGATCTGTTCGGAATCAACTTCACAGGCCATCCCGATATGCGCCGCATCATGATGCCGGACGGCTGGGAAGGGCACCCCCTCCGGAAGGATTATCCGATCACGGGGGCAAGGTACTAATCGATGTCCAACTATTCCGGGATTAGCAATCCCACCGACGTCCACAGCGACCACCACGTTCACGAGACCAACGGCTCCGGGCACCGCACAATGGTGCTCAACATGGGCCCGCAGCACCCGTCGACGCACGGTGTGCTCCGCCTTTTGCTCGAACTGGACGGCGAAACAATTGTCAAGGCGGCACCGGATATCGGCTACCTCCATACCGGCATCGAGAAGGAATTCGAGGTCAAGACCTACCAGCAGGGCGTTACCCTTACCGACCGCATCGACTACCTCGCGCCACTTTCCAACAATTTGGTGTATTGCCTGGCAGCCGAAAAGCTACTCGGGCTCGAAATCCCGGAGCACGCGCAATGGACCCGCGTGATGCTCGCCGAGTTTACCCGGCTCAATAGCCACCTTGTCTGGTTGGCAACCCACGCCATCGACATCGGTGCGATGTCCGTCTTCCTATACTGCTTCCGCGAACGCGAGGAAATCCTCCGCATCTTCGAAATGTTCTCGGGGCAACGCATGATGACCAGCTACTTCCGCATCGGCGGTCTCGCGCTGCCGCACCCGCGCGGCTGGCAGAAGCGAGTGAAGGATTTTGTCGATATCTTCGCATCGAGAGTCGACCAATACGAAGAACTGCTGACGAACAACCGGATTTGGACGGGTCGCACCAAAGGCATCGGCTATATTTCCCTTGAAGACATGCTGGACTTGGGCGTTACCGGTCCCATGCTCCGCGCTGCCGGATTGAAAGTGGATGCCCGTAAGGATACTCCCTACTCCAGCTACGAAAAATTCGACTTCGAAGTTCCAACCCGCACGGAAAACGACGTCTACGCACGGTACCTCCTGCGCGTCGAGGAGATGCGGCAGTCGCACAAGATCATCAAGCAGGCGCTGGAAGGGATGCCCACGGGGTCCCACCAAGCCGACGCCCCGGGCATCGTGCTGCCGGACCGCGAAAAGATGAAGACGCAGATGGAGTCGCTGATCTACCACTTCAAGATTGTGAGCGAGGGTTTCCGCGTGCCGGAAGGCGAAGTTTACCAAGCAATTGAATCGCCCCGCGGCGAAGTTGGCTGCTACATGGTCAGCGACGGCACGCAAAAGCCATACCGCGTTCACTGGCGCGGGCCCAGCTTCGGCAATTTGCAATCGACATCGAAACTGATCGAAGGGACGCTGATCGCCGATGTGATTGCGGCCCTCGGCAGCATGGACTTCGTCCTGGGAGACACGGATCGCTAATGACTTTCTCTCCTGAACTCGAAGCACGCTTCGAGAAATTTTTAGCCAAGTACCCTGCGGACCGGAAACGCTCGGCGTTGATTCCAATGCTGATCTACGGTCAGGACGAGGTTGGCTCAGTGACCGACGAGCTGGTCGAGGAAGTGGCCAAGCGAGTCGGGGTCAAACCCTTGGAAGTGCGCGAGGTTGCCGGATTTTATTCGATGCTGCATGTTGGCAAGCCGATGGGCAAGCACCACGTGCAGGTTTGTACCAACATTTCCTGCATGCTGGTGGGCGGCACCGAGTTGTACGACCAAGCCTGCCACAAGCTGGGCTTGGGGCACAAGCAAGTGTCGGCTGATGGCTTCATCTCACTGGAGGAAGTGGAATGCATGGGTGCCTGCTCCTGGGCCCCGGCCGTTCAAATCGGTTACGATTTCTACCATCAAGTCACCCCGGCGCAGTTGGACAAGCTGCTGGAAGGGTTGAAGGCGGGCAAGAATCCCGACCAGATTACTGAAGTTCCGAAGGTCAACTGCTGATGCCCTACAACCAGCCCCATCCTCTCGAAGTACGGGTTCTGACGCGGCGTTTCGGTCTGCCGAACTCGCAGTCCATCGACACCTATATTGCAAACGAAGGCTACCAGGCGCTTGAAAAGGCGACTGCGATGTCCCAGGAAGAAATTATCAACGAAGTGAAGGCCTCCGGTCTTCGCGGTCGAGGCGGTGCCGGCTTTCCAACCGGCATGAAGTGGGGTTTCGTACCACGCAACTCCCCCAAGCCCAAGTACATCGTTGTCAATGCCGACGAGTCCGAACCCGGTACCTGCAAGGACCGGCTTCTGATCGAATACGATCCCCACCAACTGATAGAAGGCATCATGATCGCGGGCCTCGCGGTCGGTGCCCAGCAGGGCTATGTTTATATCCGCGGTGAGTTCCGCTATCTCATCGGCGTCATGGACAAGGCCATTGATGAGGCCTATGGGCGCGGTGTGCTGGGAGACAATGTCCTCGGCAAGGGAATCAAGTTCCATCTGGCGACCCACTCCGGTGCCGGTGCCTACGAGTGCGGCGAGGAATCGGCCCTTTTGGAATCATTTGAGGGTAAGCGGGGCAACCCGCGCATCCGGCCACCATTCCCGGCGGTCGCCGGTGCCTACCAGTGCCCGACGGTGCTCAACAACGTCGAAACATTCTGCGCGGTGCCCACAATCATTCTTCGTGGCGCGAAGTATTTCGCAGACTTGGGCTCACCCAGGAATGGCGGTACGCGCTTGTTCTGTCTTTCCGGACACGTAAATCGTCCCGGAGTCTATGAACTCCCGATGGGATTCAATTTGCTCCGGCTCATCAATGAGGTGGGTGGAGGCGTGCGGAACGGCAAGAAACTGAAAGCCGTGATCCCGGGCGGGTCGTCGTGCCCTGTGTTGAAGGCTGACGAGTGCGATCTGGCCATGGATTTCGATACCGTGGCAGCAGCCAAATCGATGCTCGGGTCAGGCGGCGTGGTCGTCATGGACGAGGACACGGACATTGTCAAGGCCGCACTCAGAATCATGCGATTCTATGCGCACGAGAGCTGCGGCTGGTGCATTCCATGCCGTGAGGGCACGACATGGCTGAAGAAGCTGCTGCAAAGAATGGATGACGGCATGGGCCAGAGGAGCGATATCGTCCTGATCGGCGATCTCTCAAAGAACATGTTGGGACGGACCTTCTGCCCGCTGGGCGACGCGGCGGCAATGCCGACAATCGCCTTTGTGGAGAAGTTCCGCGAAGAGTTCGAAGCGAAGGTGGCTGCCTAGATGGCTGATTTGGTCAAATTTACGATCGACGGTCGGGAACTGGAAGCCCCGGCAGGAACGCTGGTAATTGAAGCGGCCCGCCAAAATGGCATCGAGATTCCGTCCTTCTGCTATTACGAAGGCTATTCGTTGCAGGCCGCCTGCCGCATGTGTTTGGTCGAAGTGGAGCGCATGCCGAAGATGCAGGTTGCCTGCACGCTTCCGGTAATGGCCAACATGGTCGTCAAGACCGACACCGAACAGGTTCGCAACGCCCGCAAGTACACACTTGAATTCCTCCTGTCCAACCACCCGCTCGACTGCCCGGTTTGTGACAAGGGTGGGGAGTGCGAACTCCAGGACATGGTGTTCCGGTATGGGGCAGGCGAAAGCCGCTTTACCGAAACCAAATTGCACGTGGACGAGCAGCAATGGTCGCCCGTCGTGTTCTACGATGCGCCCCGCTGTATCCTATGCTTCCGCTGTGTACGTGCCTGCGATGAAGGCATGGGGGTCGGTGCATTGGGCGTGGTCAACCGCGGCGCAATGTCGCTGATTGCCCCCAATCACGGGGACCATCTCGAGTGCGACGAATGCGGCCAGTGCATCGACATTTGTCCGGTCGGGGCGCTCACTAGCGGTACCTACCGCTACCAAACCCGTCCGTGGGAAATGGAGCATGTCGGCACCGTCTGCACCCACTGCTCGGACGGCTGCAAGACCACCTTGGGTGTACGCGGCGACGAAATTGTGCGAGGCAACAACCGCGACCGGTCCGGCATCAATGGCGAGTTCCTCTGCGCCAAAGGCCGCTACGCCTTCGACTTTTACAACCACTCGGACCGTCTCCAGTCTCCGCTGATGAAGGTCAACGGCAAGTTGGAACCCGTTTCCTGGAGTACAGCTCTAAAAGCAGTTGCGACGAAATTTTCTTCACTCCAAACAAGCGGCGGAAAGTTCGGCGTCATCGGTTCCAACCAGACGACCAACGAAGAGAACTACTACCTCCAAAAGTTCGCCCGTCAGGTCTTGGGAACCAACAATATCGACCATCGGCGTACTGGCGACGTGACGACATTGGTGGACGCCCTTTCTGGCAAAACTGGTAAACTTGCCGCGACCGCCGACTTCTACGAAACCCCGGCCGTTTTGGTGATCGGGGCTGATCTCGCGGTGGAACACCCATTCCTGTCGTTCCAAATCCGCGCCAACTACCGCCACCACGCGGCGCATGTGTACGCCGTCACGCCGGAAGTGGTCCGTGAGGACCAATATTCTGTTCGGTCGATCCGCAAGCCTGCGGGCACCGAAATCACAGCCTTGGAAGAGCTACGGTCAGCCTTGGCCGCCGAAAGCGGCTTGGTGATCGCCTTCAGCGACTCGGTCAAGGGCGCTGCCGTCCACACTCTGGTTGAGTTCGGCGAGTCTTTGGGCATTCCGGTCAAGTACGCCGCGTTGGTGGACTACAGCAATTCGCGGGGTGCCGTGGATTTCGGCCTGACGCCGGAGTTGCTCCCCGGATTCCAAGCATCTGGCCAAGTCGGCCTAACCACTGGCGAAATCGTTACGGCGACTGATCTTGCGGCTCTGTGGGTGATTGGCGAAAATCCGCTCCAAAGTGCGCCGCTTGGATCGACAAAGGCCTTCGTAGTCGTCCAGGACATGTTCCTAACCGAAACGGCCAAGAACGCAGACGTGGTTCTGCCCTCGGCGAGTTTGTATGAGAAGAATGGCACCGTAACCAACGGCTGTGGCGAAGTTCAGCGCGTCAAGCGCGCGGTCTCCACCCTCGGCACCAAGCCCGATCTCGAGATCATCGGCTTGATCGCAAAAGAGATGGGTTCGGCTGCCCAGATGGGGCCGTGGTCGCCCGATGCGGTTTACAACGAAATTCGCTCCAAAGTGAAGGGCTATGACATTCCCCTCCCCATGGTCCTGATGGGGGCACAGCAAACGGCTCCCGTCAACGGGCGTGTCGGTGTCGAGCCGCGGCCGGATCTGGTCCGCTCGGCAAAGGAGAACCTGTTCACCTCGGGGACCCTGGGACGGTATTCTAGAATACTAAATTCGGTCATCGAGAGAAGGGCCGGGCATGCCCCCTCGGAGGGCAACTCCTAATGGAATTCCTGATCATCACCTCGATCAAGCTCGCACTGATCCTGTTCGTCTTCATGACGACACTAGCCTACCTGCAGTGGGTGGAGCGCAAGGTCATCGCGCACGTCCAAGTTCGCATGGGTCCTTCGCGCGTCGGTCCCCACGGCTTACTGCAACCCTTGGCTGACGTGATCAAGCTGATCACCAAGGAAGGTGTCCTTCCGCCGCACGTCAACACGTTTTATTACTTGGCGGCACCCTTCCTCGCAGTCTTCTTCGCGCTCATTTCGGTGTCGTTCATCCCCTTCGGTACGGGGATTACCATACCGGCGTTCCACTTGGGCGGCGCCTCCTACGGCCCCTATAAGACAATGTTCGAGTTGGCCGATACCAACATGGGCGTACTGCTTGTACTTGCCATCAGTTCGATGGGCGTATACGGCATCGCGCTGGCCGGTTGGTCGTCCAATAATAAATATGCGCTCATGGGCGGTCTCCGGAGTTCGGCTCAAATGATCAGCTACGAATTGCCGATGAGCTTGGCCATCGCGGCTCCGCTGCTCTCGATCGGCAGCTTGAACTTGCGCCAGATCAGTGATGCACAGGCTGGCTACTCGCTCGGCTTCATTCCCCACTGGTCCGTTTTTGCATTCCCCGCGCCCCAGTTCTTCTCCTTTATCATCTTTATGATTGCCGCCTTCGCGGAAACCAACCGCATCCCATTCGACCTTCCGGAAGCGGAAAACGAATTGGTTGCCGGCTTCCACGTCGAGTACTCCAGCATGACGTTTGCGTCGTTCTTCATGGCCGAATACGCCAACATGGTTACGGTCTGCTCGATGGCCACCCTGCTGTTCCTCGGCGGGTGGCAGCCGTTGTGGCCCGTGGCATACGGTTCCAACTTGGTTGCCCCGCTAATTCTAGCCGGTGCCGGCGCACTCTGCGTCTACCACGGACTGAATCCGGCGCGACCCTTTGACCGCATCACCCTCCCGGTCTTTGGGGTGATCTTCTTCGGACTTGCTGCGCTGATGGCGTTCCCGCCTACCGTTCCCATCTTGATGCCGATGTTTTGGTTCCTCGCCAAGGTAGGGTTCCTCCTTTTTGTATTTATCTGGATTCGAGCCACCCTGCCCCGCTTCCGTTACGACCAATTGATGGGCTTCGCATGGAAGTTCCTCTTCCCGGTGGCTTTGGCTAACTTGCTGATTACAGGCTTCCTGGTGGCCTTGGTGTCATAATGGATCTCTTCTTCTTCCTTCTCTTCGCGTTCATAGCGGTCGCATGCGCGGTAAGCGTGGTGCTCCAAAGGCATCCCATTTCCTGTGCCCTCTCTCTGGTGGGAACGATGGCTGCCTTGGCGGTTCTCTACCTGTTGCTTGGTGCGGAATTCATCGCCATGGTGCAGGTGATCGTCTATGCCGGTGCCATTATGGTTTTGTTCGTGTTCGTCATCATGCTGCTCAACGCCGGTGCTGAGGACCGCAAGGGCACCAGCTGGGTGGCACGGATCGCGGGACTTCCGGCGCTCGCCGTGCTGCTCGGGATTCTGGGCTACCTCATGCTGACGTTCTACCCGATGATCGGGCCCAAGGCAAGCTTGGTGCACTTCGGCGATTTCACCGGCGGAGGTGCAAAGGAGATTGGCACCGCGCTCTTTACCGAGTACCTGCTGCCCTTCGAAGTCACATCCATTTTGATCCTGATCGCAATTTTGGGCGCGATCGTCCTCGCGCGAAAGGAAATCGACTAGTCGATGCTTTCCCCTGCAATGGATCCGCAAGTCTTCATGCAAACGCTCGGCAAGGGCGTTCCGACCACTTGGTACCTCGCGTTGAGCGCGGTACTGTTTACAATCGGCGTGGCTGGTTTTATCCTCCGTCGCAACATCATTACGGTTTTCATGTGCATCGAGTTGATGCTCAACGCCGTGAATTTGAGTTTCATCGCTTTTGCCCATGAGCACCGCCAAGTTTCCGGACACCTGTTCACGTTCTTCGTGATGGTAGTGGCCGCGGCCGAGGCGGCGGTGGGCCTTGCAATCATCCTGACGGTGTTCAAGAACCGCTCGACCCTGAACATCGACGAAATCGATTCACTCAAGAACTGATGCAGAATCTCTGGCTCATTCCCGCTCTCCCGTTTATCGGCTTTCTGATCAACGGCATAATAGGGCGCAAGTTGTCCAAAGCCGTAGTCAGCGCGATCGCGGTTCTCAGCGTCGTGCTTTCATTCGGTCTCGTTGTCAGCGTCGGTCTCTCCAGCGGCTGGGGAGATCACCCCATCCATCAACACTACTTCACTTGGATCAAGAGTGGTGGAGTCGATATTGGCTGGGACTTCATGGTGGACAAGCTCACGATGATCATGTTAATGGTCGTGACGGGTATCGGCTCACTGATCCATATCTATGCCACTGGGTATATGGCTCACGAGGAAGGGTACTACCGCTTCTTCGCCTATCTCAACCTGTTCATGTTCTTCATGCTAAACCTCGTGCTGGGCGCCAACTACCTGCTGCTGTTCGTGGGTTGGGAAGGCGTGGGGTTGTGCAGCTATCTCCTGATTGGCTTCTACTTTGTCAAGAAGAGCGCCACAACCGCAGGCAACAAAGCCTTCATCGTCAATCGGATAGGTGACTTCGGCTTCTCGTTGGCGATGTTCCTGATCTTCCTTACCTTCGGCTCGTTGGATTTCGGCAAGGTGTTCGCGGCGGCTCCGGGCAAACCGGTGGAAACCCTGACTGCAATTGCCCTGCTGATGCTGCTGGGAGCCACAGGCAAGTCCGCACAGATACCACTATATGTTTGGTTGCCGGACGCAATGGAAGGCCCCACTCCCGTTTCAGCTCTCATCCACGCAGCAACCATGGTGACGGCTGGTGTCTATATGTGCTCACGGTCGGCGGCGATCTTCCTCAAGGCACCCATCGCGATGGACACGGTCGCCATCGTCGGACTCGCAACTGCGGTTTTCGCGGCTACGATCGGCCTTACACAGTACGACATCAAAAAAGTGTTTGCGTACTCCACAGTCTCGCAACTCGGCTACATGTTTTTAGGGGTTGGCGTTGGAGCGTTCTCGGCCGGCATTTGGCACCTTATGACGCACGCGTTTTTCAAAGCGCTACTGTTTATGGGGGCGGGCTCGGTGATTCACGCGTGCGGCGGCGAGCAGGATATGCGCAAGATGGGCGGCTTGAAAAAATATACCCCTTGGACTTGCGGTGTTCTCGCGTGCGCCTCGCTGGCGATTGCTGGGGTACCCGGCACGTCTGGATTCTTTAGCAAGGATGCGATTCTGACGGCCGCCTACGCTCATGCGCCCTGGATGTTCTGGGTTGGCGTGGTGACTGCGGGCATGACAGCGTTTTACGTGTGGCGAGCGTTCTGGATGACGTTTTGGGGCGAATATCGCGGTGATGCCGCCACCGAACATGCACACCACGGTCATCACGACCACGCTGACAATCACGGCCACAGCCATTCCACTGATGACCACGGGCACGGTGCTCATGGCACACCCCACGAATCACCGTGGTCGATGCTCGGACCCTTGGTTGTCTTGGCTTTCCTCTCCCTCGCGGGCGGTTTCCTGTTCAACATTCCAAAATTCCTTGAGTCCATGTTCCCGCTGCACGAGGAACTGGCGAACGAGGAGATGCTCATGGGTATCTCAGTCATCGCTGGCTTGGGCGGCATCGCCATTTCCTACTACATGTATGTTGTCAATACTGGTTTGCCGGGAAAACTCACCTCGGCACTTGGCGGAATCTATACTCTGGTCTATAACAAGTACTTTGTCGACGAATTGTACGACGGTACTGTGGTACGTCCCTTGATGGAAGGCTCCCGCGCCGTACTGTGGCACGGTTTGGACCAAGGCGTTATCGATGGTGCCGTAAATGGGGCCGGAACGGGTTCCAGATCCATCGGCGGGATTTTGAAGCACATTCAGTCGGGCAACATTCGAACATATGCAACGTGGGTTGTGGTGGGTTCTGTGATCCTATTGGTGGCCATCGGCCTCAACGGAGGTCTGGTTCGATGAATCTCCTGGATCTTGTAATCGCGATCCCCGCAATCGGATTTCTGGTGGCTCTGATAATGCCCCGCGCGATGGAAAATATCACGCGACTTCTGGTGATGGGCTTCGCGCTTCTTACGTTCGTGGTTTCGCTTGGGTTGGTCAGTGGGTTCCAGTCCGGTCAGGCTGGTCTCCAATTTGTTACCAATAAGGTGTGGATCGCCAGCCCGGAAATCCACTACCACGTGGGTATCGATGGCTTGAGCCTGTGGCTGATTGTCCTCTCCACGTTTTTGACGCCCATCGCGATCCTATTGTCGTGGAATTACATCAAGCACCGGATCAAGGAATTTTACGCCTTTCTTCTGCTGCTCGAATGTGGCTTGGTGGGGGTGTTCGCTGCTTACGACCTCTTTCTCTTCTACACGTTCTGGGAGGTCGTCCTGGTTCCAATGTATTTCCTCATTGGGATTTGGGGCCACGACCGGCGGATTTACGCCACCGTCAAGTTCTTCCTGTACACCATGGTCGGCTCGGTGCTCATGCTTGCGGCAATCATCTTTCTCTATATCCAAGCCCATACGTTCGATTACGAAGAAATTCTGGCGCAGTTGGGTAGTGGGAGGATCGCTCTGGACCATGGAACCGAGACTTTTCTCTTCCTCGCGTTTTTCCTTGCATTCGCAATCAAGGTTCCATTGTTCCCGCTCCATACCTGGCTTCCCGATGCCCACGTCGAGGCACCGACTGCCGGCTCGGTGATGCTGGCGTCCGTAATGCTGAAGATGGGCACGTACGGTCTCGTCCGTTTCTGCCTACCGATGTTCCCGAACGCAGCCAAGGAGAACGCTCCATGGATTGTGATCTTGGCGATCATCGGCATTATTGTGGGTGCTTTGGTGGCGATGGTCCAACCCAATATGAAGAAGCTGGTGGCATATTCCTCGGTCAGCCACTTGGGTTTCGTCGTCCTCGGGATCTTTTCTTTCACCCAAGTCGGCTTGGACGGTGCGGTCTACCAAATGTTGAACCATGGAATCTCAACCGGAGCGCTCTTCCTCCTCGTTGGGTTTTTGTATGAACGCCAACACTCCTTGGACATTCAGGACTACGGAGGCGTTGCCACTGTTGCTCCGTGGCTTTCGATCCTATTCCTAATCACCACTTTGGCCAGCATCGGACTTCCAACCCTGAACAACTTCGTAGGGGAATTTCTTGTGTTGCAGGGAGCAGCCCAGGCTAATTTCAGTTGGGCAGTGTTCGCCGCCCTCGGTGTAATCCTATCGGCCTGTTACATGCTCTGGATGTACCAACGGGTGTTTTTTGGTGAGCTCGCCCATTCGGTGAAACACCATGTTACAGATCTGAGTGCCCGAGAGTGGGCGTGCGCAGTACCGCTGATCGTCCTGATGGTCTGGATGGGGATGTATTCCCAAACGTTCCTGCCTGTAGTTTCCGAGGCTAACGCCCGGATCTTGGATCGGACAGCCAAAGCCGGCTTGATCAAAATGAATCCCCAAGTAGCCAAGACCACGGGTGTCCCCACGAATGCCCCGATGGGTGGAGGAACTCTCCATGCCCGCTAGTACGAATTTCTCTGGCTTCGTGCCCACCAATATTGAGCTGCTCCGGTTTGCCCCGGAGTTGATTCTTTCGGCTGCCGGCACCTTGCTCATGGTTCTGGACCCATTCTTCGGCGGTGACTCGCGGAAGCCGTCCAAGTTGTTTGGGCACATTTCGATCATTGCTTTCCTTGTGGCCCTGGTAGGTGCGATTCAGGCCAATTCTGTCGCCGGACCAGCGTTCTCCAGTCTGCTTATCGTGGACGGGTTCGCCACTTATTTCAGGGTGCTGGTATTGATGGTCGGTGTTTTTGCGGTCCTGTCCTCCTATCTCTATTTGGAACGCGAGTCCGCCGATACCTGTGAATACCACGCCCTTCTATTGTTTTCGGTAGCGGGCCAGTGCCTGATGGTTTCTGCCAACGACCTGATCATGATTTTCCTCGGGCTCGAAATCTCGTCGATTGCCAGCTACGTGTTGGCTGGCTACCTGCGGAATGACCGCCGGAACAATGAGTCGGCGCTCAAGTATTTCTTGCTGGGTTCATTTGCTACGGGATTCCTACTTTATGGTGTCTCAATCATCTACGGGGTCACGGGTACTACTAAGCTGGATGAGATCCGTACATTCCTGGCCGCTCCCGGGGCACCCTTGGGATACGTTGGGTTGGCAGCCGCGTTGATGCTTGTAGGCCTTGGGTTTAAGGTGTCCGGCGCTCCCTTTCAAGTGTGGGCTCCCGACGTTTATCAAGGTGCTCCGGCCCCGGTCAGCGCTTTCATGGCTACAGCGCCGAAGGCAGCGGCGTTTGCCATATTCCTGCGAATTTTCGTTACTGACTTTGACAAGATTGGCTCGTCTTGGGAGCCGTTGATCTGGATGTCGGCACTCTTGTCCATGACCATTGGGAACTTTGCGGCCTTAACCCAGACGAACATCAAGCGGATGTTGGCATATAGCTCGATTGCGCATGCGGGTTACCTTTTGGTCGCCATTGCGGCCCGTTCCGAGATTGGGACTGCGGCTGCCATGTTCTACCTTGCGGCCTATTCGCTAATGAACATCGGTGCCTTCGCGGTAGTCATTCATATCTGCGGCAAGGGGGAGAGGAATGTTCAAATTTCCGATCTCGCCGGGCTTGGACAGAAACAGCCGGTGACTGCAGCCTTGCTGACTGTTTTTGTTTTGTCGCTGATCGGCGTGCCGCTCACTGGGGGATTCTTCGGAAAATTCTATATTTTCCGCTCGGCGTTGGAGTCGCACTTGGTCTGGTTGGCGGTGCTCGGCCTCTTGAATTCGGCCGTAGCGGCTTACTACTATTTGCGGCTATTGGTCGTTATGTACATGCATGAACCGAGTACAGCGACGGAGTCGTTGGAGCCTTTGACTCCGGGCTTGGGTTTGGCGCTATTGCTGCCAGCGCTCGGCACAGTGTTCCTTGGAATCGCGCCTGGTGCTGTCGTGGCTGCTGCATCGGCTGGCGCGGCACTGACCAAGTAGTTGCAGGTGCAGGGACCGGCTCTATCGTTTGCTTTTGGCTCTGCGTATGCCTTGATCTGGTTGTGTTCTCGCACTGCGGTGGAGTGCGTGCTTGATCGCTGCCTTGGCTTCTCTGTTTATTTGCTGCTCTCCACGGTCCGGTAGAGTGGTAGGGTGAAGACAAAAATTCTCTCAATCTTACTTTCGGTGGCGGCGGTCGGTCTTTCGGGCGCTCCCAAGGCTCCGGCAACGGAGCGGTTGCAGGAGGCGGTTGATCTGCTGACCGAAATGATGGCCGCGTCCGATAGAGGCGTACCCCAAGATCTCCTGAACAAATCCCGTTGTGTCGTGCTGGTCCCCGGATTGAAGAAAGGCGGCCTAATTTTCGGTGTAAAGTACGGTCGTGGTTTTGTGGCTTGTCGGAAGGCTGGCGGTGTGGGGTGGACGGCTCCGGCGGCGATTCGGGTCGAGGGTGGAAGCTTTGGTATCCAAGGGGGAGTCTCCGAACAGGATGTAATGCTCCTCGTGATGAACGATACCGGAATGAAGCACCTGCTTTCCAACAAGTTCACCTTGGGTGGTGAAGCTACCGCTGCGGCGGGTCCGGTTGGGCGCGATCTTTCTGCGCAAACGGATGCTGTGATGCGTGCCGAGATGCTGTCATATTCCCGCTCTCGGGGATTGTTCGCCGGAATTTCCCTGCAAGGGGCTACCTTGCGGCCCGATTCGGATTCGAATCGTGAACTCTACGGTCGGGACATTGAGAACAAGGATATCCTGTCCGGCAAGATTGCTGTGCCGGCGGCAGCGCAGAGGCTTGAGGGCTTGCTGAATAAGAACTCCTCCCGCTTGACCAAATAGTTGCTCGATCAAGGGTGGTGCCATCCGGGATGAGCTGCCGATTTGGCAATATGCCCCTTTGGTAAGGTCAGGGCTCCGATCATGCGCGTTTGGCAGATTAAAAAACTGCTATGATTGGAGCATGATGGAAGATCGCCGCGTAATCAACGACTCGTTCTTTTGTTGTCGGTTCCGGCCGGACGGCCCTATTACGGTGCTAACCACCACCCAGTACGTGATGGCCGAGTACAACCAGCGCACTGGTGATTTGCGATGGCAGCGGGTGGTCAACGCAAGCCAGAAGGAAGGCATCCACTCGTGGCTGCGCGACCACTTTCCTGCCACCGAAGTTGGTTTCCGTCCAGCCCCCCTCCGTAAGAAACAAGCAGCGGCCGCGTAATATATATTCGGCCCTTCCGCAATAAGGCAGCAGGGTCTTCCGGGCCGAAGACCCATGCATGTCGTGTGGCTTGGAGCCTCCGCTCGTCCAATTGTGGCGGTGGTGTGATAGCGTCTGGATATGACACGACGTCAAGTTCTCGCGGGGCTAGGTGTCGCCAGCCTACCGTTGGCAGGGGCAGTGGGTCGACCTGCCGGTCCGGTAGTGGATACCCACGTCCATCTCTTTTCGGCTGATCAGAAAAGATTCCCTTTTGCCTCCAACGCAACCTACAAGCCAGCTCCTGCAGCTTTGGAGGACTACGTTCGATTTGCATTGGAAGCGCGGGTGGATCATGCGGTAATTGTTCATCCGGAGCCGTATCAGGACGATTACCGCTACTTGGAATACTGTTTCGCTCACGAACCCTCGAAGGGTTTTTTCAAGGGCACTTGTCTGTTCGATCCCGCCAGCAAGGATACGCCTGATCGTCTGTCCTCCTTGGTCGGCAATAATCCAGGCCGAATTGTTGCACTCAGAATTCATGAGACGCATAAGCCCGGTAGCGCGTCGTTGACGTCGGGCCCAATCAAGGATAGGGATTTGAAGTCTCCAGAGATGAAGGCTACGTGGAAACGCTGCCAACAGCTCAAGATTGCGGTGCAGATGCACTTCCTGCCTTAC
>CAITMP010000762.1 GCA_903893525.1 uncultured Acidobacteriia bacterium
CGCTCCTTTGCGCCCTCCTGTCCGGCGTAGCTCGGAGCGAAGACGGAAGCTGCCTCAGCGACGGCGAAGGGGGACATTTGCCTGCTCGCACTCGCGTCCCCTCAGCGGTCCCGGTCTGAATCGGAATCTGGACAGCCTGAAGGGCTGTGATTCGATAGCCCAGCCTAAACAGGCTGGGTATTTAGGTATTTACCTTCCAGCGCCCTGAAGGAGGCGCGATACCACGCGGTCGGAATCAGGACGGATGGCGCAGAAAGGGGGGCAGGCCCCACCACCAACCATCCCGGGATGCCCATTGGTCTTGCATGGCGGCGGCCACCTTCCGACGCCCGGACAAAGCCGCCACAAACACCACCCCCGCCGGCAGTTGGAAAATCTCAGAGATGCCACCACTCCCCGTCGTGCCGGTGAAACTTCCAATACCGTACAACCCATTGCCAATAAGCCGCTTCGGCGCGCTCACTCCGGTGTTGGAAGCACACAACCTCGTAAAATTGCTCCTGCATTTTAGATCTTGGAATCGGGATCAATTTGCCCCCCTCCGTCTGCGGTTTTTACCGACTCAATATTCAACGTAAGCAAATCTAAACCAGGCTTGAAAATCGTGAAAATCTGAAATATCCTTACTGCGTGCTAAACCAGATTAGACGCAAAGTGCGGTCGAAACCCTGTTCGGCATCGTGAGTCATGCGAGATTTCAGACACCATGAAAATCATCGAGGACAAAGTCACGGTTTATCCACCGAACGCCATTTGCAAGGCGGACGTTCCGGTGGTTCTATCTTCTTTGCCGCCGGAGTGGTCGTCAGGCATTCAGACGGTGAGGCTGAGTGCTTCGCTTGGCGAGAATCCGACCATCATTGCGTTCTTTCATCCTCCCGACGGCTCGCTGCTTGTGAAGTCACGAGGTTTCCCCAAAGAACGAGTTTTGCATGGCATATTGACCGAGTTGGCTGGGCACGCGCTCGGAGTGGCTTTTCGGAGTGATCGGCGGCTGCAGAAGCGCGACGAGGCACGAGTGCACCGAGCGATTGCGCCGCTCGTCGAGGAGATTTCACCACAGCTTTCTCAAAAGAAGGTTTGGTTGGACAAATGATCGTGCCACCCAACCACGCGTCCGCGCCAACCGCCTTTCCGCCCCCCTGTGCCTTTCGACCGAAGGGGGATGGCGCTCGCAATTCCGTTTTCATCTTTCGCGTCGCGAGTTGGCGGAGGCTCAGCTGTCTACGTTAGCCCGCTACGCCGCACCATGAGCTATCCCGAAAACGACTCGCCTTGGACGTTTTATTTTAACGGCGTGGCCATGCCAAAGTGGGGCTGGTGCTGGGGAGAAATTAGCCCCGGCAGTTTCAATGACCCGCAGAAAGCATGGGATCGGGATGTTGGGCCACGAGACATTTATATTCTGAATTGTCGGATTGATCATGTCGGCACGATTGAGAGTGCAGACCCGGAGATTTTCCGATACGTGGTGCAGGAGATGCTCTGCATTTTATTGGATAAGCGAGAGGCTGTTTTTGAGGAGCTCGGACGCACAGCCGATCTTCCTGCCAGCCCGGACGAGGTTTATCACGATTTGGTTGAGGCTTGTTTCCAAATGCGCGAACTTGTGATCCGGGAACGTCGAGCATTTTGGACGAGAGGTTACGAGGCGGACCGTTTGCGTTTAGTCGAGGCGGTTCGCTGCGCCTCGCTGTCATGGGACAATCCGGACTACGCGCCGCCGCCGCACATTTGTTCGTTGCGCAGCCAGTTGGCGTCTTTTTATCGAGACCAAGCCAGGACGCTACACCGTGTTGCTTCGTCAGGAGGCTTGACTAAGGAATTAAGAAAGCGATTACTTGATGTATCCGTGGTTTGACCAATCGCCGGAGCCAATCGCCGTCGCGTCCGACTGTGGCATGCGAACGAAGGCGGACCTGTCCGGCGTAGCTGTCAGCGAAGACGGATGGCGCTTGCGGTCCTGCGATCGCGGTTCACGTCCCGCGTCGGCTACGGCTCAGCTTTCTTGGTATGTCGGTTTGACGCCTTAGCACATTATGAACTACGCAAAAGTTTGGCAGAGATTTGGTGCCGCATTGGTGGATTTTTGCGTCTTGCTCCCGTTTCAA
>CAITMP010000763.1 GCA_903893525.1 uncultured Acidobacteriia bacterium
GTGGAGGTGTTGGCGAGCGCGATCCCGTAATCCTTGCCGCCTTGGTTGGAAAGCCCGGTGAAGAGCAGCGGCTGGGTTGTAGCGGTCCGAGGGAGGGTTATGAACTCGGGGGTTTCGGCGAAAACCGCGGCCGTGCTGGTCCCGAGTCCACCGTACGCCAGGTATGCGAAGCTCGACGCGGCGGGGAATGTGCACTGGCCCGCGATGTAACCGGTGGCCGTGCTCGGTGCGGTCACGCTTGCCGACGCCAGCATTTGGCTGAAGGTGAGGTTGTACTGGCCGCCCGGTTGAATCGTGGGCGTCGTGAAGGACCACGATGTCCCGGATGTCGCGCCCACATATGCCGTCAGCCTGCAAGTTCCGGCAGCGCCTGCCGTGCCGAAGGGGTCCAGTCCCGTGTTGGAGACGGAGATTCCAGTTTCATAGCCGCCCACGTTGGTCACGAACGGCAGAATGAATCGTTGCGGTGTGGTGGTGGACCTGGGAAGGCTGAGCACCTGGGCCGGCTGGGCGATCGACCAATAGCCCGCTTGAAAGAGTTTGTACGAGCCGCGGGCCAGTCGGAAGCCGCAGTTGGCAACCATGTACTCGTTGGAAACACCCGGCCGTGCACTGATCCCGCTCCCGCCCTGCGAAAGCGTGAAGACCAATTGCTGGCCGGGCGCGATCACATTGGACGTCTGGGTCGAGGTCGCGACCCCGCCGCTATAGAACGTGAGGGTGCAGGATCCGCTCTGGGTCGTGCTGCCGGAACTGTCCTGCGAGGTGTTCGAAATAGTAAACTCGGTGTCGAACACCGGGCCGAAGGACGAAAGGAACGGGAACAGCAACGGCTGCGCGGTCGAGGTTCTCGGTGCCGACACGACCTCCGCTTGCGAAATCGCAACGGGGCTGGTGGCCGACAGAATCGACATACCTCCGGCCAGCAGGGTCGGTACTAGTACTCTCAGTCCTCGCAAGAATTGTGTTCTCATGTTCGTACGTTTCTCAGGATCAAGCATAACCCAATCCTGAATCCTGTCAAGAGACAAATTGCCGATGCATTGCTTCATCTACGTTACAGACAATGATCACAAGCGTACGATATCGTGACCAGCATTTGAATTCAGTAGTATTGGTACGAACATATTAAGTGTCTCTATTCATACGAACATGATGCGGTATTTGTGGGTACGCGCTGGTTCGGGTCCAGACCCTTTTCGGGTGAGGGATCGAAGTGTCCAACCAGCGATGTCAATAGCATCCGAGCGGGCTCAATTGCCACCGATAGCCACAGCGAGGCCATGATGGATGTTGAGACGTTAGATTTGCGGATGGGGAATCCGCGAAGAACTCACAGGAACTTTCAGACGGAATGGTACGGGCAAGCCGTGCGCGTACGTACCTAAATTATGACGGATGAGTTCAATTTGGGATATTTCACGCCCGCGGCAACTTTTCTGTGTTCGCCAGGACGTTTGCAGGTGGAAGAAGAAAAATCCGCGAGCGGCTGGAAACTACTTGACCGCCGTGATCAGCATGCCCAAGCCGTGGTTGCCCATGGTCTTGCGGATCAATCCACGTGGCCAGACGGCCTTTGCCGCCCTCAATGCCAATCCCCCGTGCCGTTGTCCCACCGCCCCTTCGATCAAATCTCCCGGACCTAGGCAAATCTCGAACTTGGCCGAAAGGAAGGGCGCGAACAACCCGCGCGCCTCTTCCAGCGTGAACGCCTTGGTGCCGGGGCTCTCCAGATAGTTGGCGTAGATTTCCCGCAACGGTGTCATCGGCTTCAGGCCCAGCAATGCGTACCGTGTCCATAGCATGTAGCCCACAATCGACCGCGAATGGTAGATCATGATCTTGGCCACGCCGCCCGGACGAAGAACCCTATGGGCTTCGCGGATCGCCCGCGCGGTGTCCGGCGAGTGGTGGAGGACGCCGTAGGAATACACGATGTCGAAGGAATTGTCCGCAAAAGGCAGGTTCTCGGCGTCGGCGACACGAAGTTCTGAGTGCAGCCCGTACAAAGCTAGCCGTGCTTGGGTGAATTCAATGGCACGTTCCGTCAGATCGACGCCTGTCAACGTGCGAGGCCCAGATTTGGCCCACTCCAGATGGTCCGCCCCCATGCCTACGCCGATCTCAAGCACATCGCGCCCCGCCCCCGAAGGATAGTTGGCGAACGGCTTGAGGTATGGCTCCAGCTGGTAACGGGCTTCAGCCTGTGTTTCCAAGCGGGCCCGGAGGTCGGCACCCTCCGCATAGACCTCGCCGCATGATTTCGCGTTCCAGAATTCCCGGACCGATTCCTTCAAGTTGGCGAGGTCGCTCATGGCTGGCTCCAGAGTGGCTTTTAGTATGTTGCGCGGCCGCCGCTTGCGTCGTAGCACTGTGCGGTGACGAACGAGCAATCCGGGCTGGCGAGGAACTGCACAACCGCGGCAATCTCGTCCGGCTCGCCGGTGCGGCGCATCGGGATCTTGTCGGTCATATAGGAGACCTGCTGGGGTGTCAGTTGCTCCAGAATCTTGGTACGGACCACCGCCGGAGAGACCGCATTGACGCAGATTCCGTCGGTGGCCACTTCCTTCCCCAGGGACTTGGTCAAACCAATCA
>CAITMP010000764.1 GCA_903893525.1 uncultured Acidobacteriia bacterium
CGTTTTTCCAAGACAGTGGTTTGGTGAGATCGATGGGCATTGTTTTGTCCTTGCGGGGCTTGGTAGCCCTTCAAAGAACAAAGCGTGGGGAGACGAGATTTGCGGACAAAAAATTTCTACTCGCCGCTTTGCTGCATCAACTTGGCCACGATCCCGGTCCATCCCGTTTGGTGGGCCGCGCCGATACCGCCGCCATGGTCGCCGTCGAAGTACTCATGGAAGAGGACCAAATCCATCCAGTTCGGATCTGACGCATACCGGTGCTGCGTGTGCAATGCTGGCCTCGTTCCATCCGGTCCGCGCAGGAACAGGTGCGTCAGCCGACGCGATAATTCCGCCGCAACCTCCCATAGATTCATGTAGATACCGGAGCCGGTCGGGCATTCCACTTGGAAATCCGGGCCAAAGTAGTGGTAGTACTTCTGCAGGGATTCGATGAGGAGCAGGTTTACCGGGTACCAGACGGGTCCGCGCCAATTCGAATTGCCGCCGAACATGTAGGTTTTGGATTCACCTGGCTCATAGGCCACGGTAAATTCCTTGCCTCCGACCTGAATACGGTAGGGGAATTCGGCGTGCGCGCGCGACAGTGAGCGGATTCCGTACGGCGAGAGAAATTCGCTCTCGTCCAGCATGACCTCCAGAATCCGACGCAGTTGGTCGCTGTCCACAATAGAGAGGAGGCGACGGTCCTCCAAACCGGTCTCGCGCATACTGGCGACATTGCTCGTCAGGTCCGGTCTGTTTTCGATGAACCAGTCCATCCGGCGTTTGAAGCCCGGGAGGCTGGCAATGACGTCGGCGTCGAGCGTCTCGACTGCGAAGAGTGGAATCAAACCCACCATCGACCGGATCCGCATTGGCTCGGCCTTGCGTCCCGGCAGGTGGAGCGCGTCGTAAAAGAATCCGTCGGTGGCGTCCCAGAGGCCATTTCCGTCGCCAGCCATGCTATTGATTGCATTGGCGATATGCAGGAAATGCTCCCAAAACTTGCTGGCGACATCCTCATAGGCCGGGTCGAGCCGAGCCAGTTCCATTGCGATGGCGAGCAGGTTCAGGCTGTACATCGCCATCCAACCCGTTCCGTCGGCCTGCTCAATATGTCCGCCGGTGGGCAATGGGGCGCTGCGGTCAAACACCCCGACGTTGTCCAAGCCCAGAAAACCGCCCTGGAACACATTCCGGCCCGACGCGTCCTTGCGGTTGACCCACCAGGTGAAGTTCAGCATCAGCTTGTGGAACATGCGTTTCAAGAACGCCACGTCGCCAACGCCGCCCTTCATTTTGCGGTCAATCTTGTACACCCGCCAAGCCGCCCAAGCGTGCACGGGCGGATTCACATCGCCCAGAGCCCATTCGTAGGCCGGCAACTGGCCGTTCGGGTGCATGTACCACTCGCGGCAGATTAGGGTGAGCTGGTCCTTGGCGAATTCCGGATCCACCATGGCCAGCGGAATGCAATGGAATCCCAGATCCCATGCCGCGTACCAGGGATATTCCCACTTGTCCGGCATCGAGATCACATCGGCGTTATATAGGTGCAGCCATTCGGAGTTGCGTCCGGTCAGCCTCTCGCGCGGGGGCGGGGGAGTGCCCACGTCGCCGGTCAACCAGTCCCGGACCACATAGTGGTAGAACTGCTTCGACCACAGCATTCCTGCCAGAGCCTGGCGGAATACGTTCCGGGCATCGTCGGAGAGATCCGGCGGCGCAATTCCGGCGTAAAACTCGTCGGCCTCTTGAATCCGGTCCGCGAAAACTTTGTCGTGGGCGGCTGGCTGGATCGGGGTCGGCGGCGCATCCGAAAGGCGCGCCCGAATGACCACCTGGCCCCCGGCCGGGATATCGAACTGATAGTTCGCCGCAGCCTTGGTGCCCACCCGGTGGGGGTTGATCATGTTCCGGTTGGAGTGGATGACGTAGTCGTCGAAGGCATCCTTCTTACAGGGCGTATTGGCGTGGTCGTAGAGCCGGCCGATATTCGTCTCGTTGTCGGTATAGAGGATCTCCGGCGGGTCCTCCAGGACCAGCCACCGTTTTCCGTAATAGGGGTCCTGGAGTTCGATTGTGTTTTGCGTCGTGGCGCACCGCCGCAACCACGGACGCTTGGATTTTCCGCCCCAGGACCACGTATTGCGGAACCAGATGGTTGGAAGTACATTGATGCGGGCTGTTTCGGGTCCCCGGTTCACCACCGTAATACGGATCAGAATCTCCTCGGGCGTCGACTTCGCGTACTCGGTGAAGACGTCGAAGTACCGGTCTTGGTCGAAAACCCCGGTGTCCTCCAAGTTGTAGGCCGGAAAGTCGCGGTTCCGGGCTGCGTTCTCGGCGATCAATCGCTGGTAGGGAAACTCCGCTTGCGGGTACTTGTACAGGTGCTTCATGTACGAGTGCGTCGGCGTGCTGTCCAGATAGTAGTAGTTTTCCTTGACGTCCTCGCCGTGGTTGCCCTGGTGCCCGGTGAGGCCGAACATCCGCTCCTTCAGGATGGGATCGCGCCCGTTCCACAACGAAAGGGCGAAGCAAATTCGCTGATGCCGGTCGCAAATGCCAGCCAGACCCTCCTCATTCCAGCGGAAAGCCTTGGAGCGGGCGCTGTCATGCGGCAGATATTCCCACGCCGTGCCGTCGCGGCTATAGTCTTCGCGGACCGTGCCCCAAGCACGCTCCGCGACGTACGGACCCCACCGCTTCCAATGGCATTCCCGACCGTTGGACTGATCCAGTCGCTCTTGTTCTGCCGAAGTGTGATCGGGCGGACGCGGTGTCACAACTCCATTGTGGCGGATGCCTTCACAAGCTCGGGAATCATTGCGGAAAGTACGGCGGTATTGCTGTGCTGGGGCCGGTCCGAGACCAAAAATACCAGGAAATCCGAGGTGGAAAATCCCGTGATGTTGAACCGTTGGGCATCCTGGGTGTAGATCGGAAAACCGGCTTCGGACGCAACGGCGTGGAGGTCCCGCTCAAAAGCCTCCCCGGACCCTTTCCGCGCAAACAGCAAAGACACAAAGCTGTCGCCCTTCCTGGCGACCAGATGCAGGTACGTGCGTCCGCTGGCCTCGCATTTGTGGCCTTCGATCACCGAGTAGCCCGGTGGCAGGTGTTTCTTCAGGATCGGGTAGAGCTGGCTGTTGGATGGGCCGAGTTCGGACAGCATGGCCCGGAGATCGAAGTTCTTCGGGAAGTTTTGCCCGAAGATGGTGCAGTGGAGGTGGTCGACGAATCCAACCCGCATCACTGGCGTCAATTGGGCGGAAACCTCCGCTATGTAGGACTCGCGCGCACCCGGTGTCAGCCGCAGATAGTCCGTCTGCCATGCGCGGTTCAAGCCAACTGCCAGCAGGATGGAAGCTGCCAAGGCGAATCCGGCTCGGACAAAAGGCACCCGCCGCCGTTCCTCATGCAACCGCCGATTGACGCTGCTGTGGAGCTCCGGCGGTGCCTGTGCGGAATGGACAGCGCTCCGCAAACGCGACCTGTACTGGTCTTCGCTATTCATTTCACAACTCCATATGAGCGCGCTGTTTCCTCAAGTCTCTCCCGCAAAGCTTTCCGGCCCCGGCTCAAACGTGACATGACTGTGCCGATGGGCACATGAAGAATATCCGCCGCTTCCTTGTAGGGAAATTCCTCCACATCCACCAAGAGCACCACCGCGCGGTAGTCCTCCGGAATGTCGTCCAAGGCGGCCAAAATCTGGACGTCCGTCAAGTGGTCGGCAGCGGGCAGGGGACTGGCCGCAACCTGTTCCAGGACCATTTCGGAATCGGACACACCGGGAAAGCGTAGCCACTTGCGCCTTTGGTGGTGGACGCAGTTGAACAGCACTTTGTAGAGCCATGCACGTATGTTGGTGCCAGCTTCAAACCGGTCGAACGATTTCCATGCTTGGAGGTACGTCTCCTGGACGGCGTCCTCCGCACGACCGCGGTCCCGCGTCATGCGAAGCGCCATTCGGAACAGATCGTCCATGAAGGGTAGTGCAACCGTATCGAACTCGTCGGCCCGGTCGGCCTTCCGAAAGGGAATTAGGCCCAATTTGGACACCTGCCCCCAAGGGGAACTCCAAGGATCTGTGGCGTACACGGGGAACATACATCCGTTGAATGACAGGTTGGGCTTGTTTTGTTCCCGAAGAAATTCATTCTGCGCCCCATGGAATATTATGCGGCACCATGGTCATGTTTGGGCATGAGGAAACGGATGTTGTTGTTTGCATTGGCACTCTCCGGCAACGTGGTTGCCGCGGAGAGGGTTCCGGTTCTGGTGGAACTCTTTACGTCGGAGGGTTGTTCGAGTTGTCCGCCCGCTGACAGGCTGTTGGAACGGTTGGACCGGGAATCTCCCAGCAGGATCGATGCCATCGTCCTGAGCGAGCATGTCGACTATTGGAACAGCTTGGGGTGGCGCGATCCGTTTTCATCCGCGGCGATGACCCAGCGTCAGAGGGATTACGCCCGGCGGCTGGGCGGCGACGTCTACACGCCTGAAATGGTGGTCGACGGTGCGCGGGGATTCGTGGGAAGCAACTCGTCGGAGGCTTTGCAGGCGTTGGCCGAGGCGGCGGATCGCACGAAGGCGGTAATCCGGGTGGACGTCGCTCCCGCTGGCTCGAAGTCGCGCATTTCGGTGCATCTGGAAAGGCCGGTTGCCGGAACTTTGTTTGTGGCTCTGGCGAGGGATGCGATGCGATCGAAGGTGACGGCCGGTGAGAACAGCGGCAAGAACTTGACCCACGTAGCTGTGGTCTATTCGTTGGTGCGGGTTGGAAGGATGGATGGCTTGGAGCGGACAGTGGACGTGGATCAGGTGGTGCCGGGTGCTCGTGTGGTGGCCTTTGTGTCGGACGGGGTCGGTGGTGCCGTGTTGGCCCTGGGTTCGGCGCGTCCCTAGGGGATGCTAGGGATACAATTTGACATAATATACGTTATCGGAAGTGACCTGGCAGGAAGCCACCTGGATGTCTCCTCAGGCCTTCAAGATTTCCTTCGCCGCGTTGTACCCCGGCGCGCCCATCACGCCGCCTCCGGGATGCGCTCCCGAGCCGCACAGCCACAATCCTTCCACCGGTGTCTTGTACTTCGCCCAGCCAATCACGGGCCGCATGAAGAACATCTGGTCCAAACTCATCTCGCCGTGGAAAATATTTCCGCCCGCGATTCCGAATCTCCGTTCCAGATCCAACGGAGACAACACCTGACGCTCCCGCACGATGTCCCGCAGGTTCGGGGCGTACTCCGAAATCACTTCGAGCACGCGGTCCCCGTAGGGCTCGCGCAACTCGTCCCAGGTGGCCCCTTGGAGCGTGTACGGCGCGTACTGCAGAAAAATACCCATGATGTGCCGACCCTTTGGAGCCAACGTCGGGTCATAATACGTCGGGCACGTCATCTCGATCAGCGGATAGCGCGACGGACGCCCGTACTTGGCGTCATCCCAGGCGCGCTCCACGTACTCAATCGACGGGCAAATATGCATCGTCGCCCCGTGCTGCGGACCCGGCGTCCCCGGAAACGCCTTGAAATCCGGCAGCCCCTCCAGCGACAGGTTCATCTTGAGCGAAGTGCCCTCCACCCGGAAGCGCTCGATCTGGCTCCGGAATTCGGGCTCCAGATTCGATGCGCCCACCAACCCAAGAAATGTCGATTTCGGGTCCAGGTTCGACGCAACCACCGGGGCCCGCAACTGCGCCCCATTTTCCAGAACAACGCCGACTGCCCTGCCCGCCTCCACCAACACCCTCGCGACGGGTGCATTTGTTCGGATTTCGGCACCTTTGGACCTCGCCGAGTTGGCGATCGCCTCGGAAATTGCACCCATGCCACCCCGGACGAATCCCCAAAGACCCCGCTGCCCCCCAACACCGCCCATGCAGTGGTGCATCAGGATGTACGCAGTTCCAGCCGACCGGGGTCCGCCATTGGCACCGATCACACCATCCGTCGCCAGCGTCACCTTGATTTCAGGCGATTCAAACCACTCGTCCAGCAGATCGGCCGCGCTCTGGGTGAAGATCTTAACCAGACCCGCAATGTCCCGCCGCTCCACGCCCCGGAACTTGGCCAGAAGCTTCAGGTAATCCACCATGTCCGAAGCCTTTCGCGGCGGCAATTCGGGCGGAGTGACCAGAAGCAATGATTCCACGATCCGGGCCAGCCGCTCAATGTACGCCTCGTATTTCGGAAAGCTTTCGGCATCGCGTTTCGAAAACTTCGCGACTTCCTCCAGCGTCCGCTTTTCGTCCCGCCAGAAGAACAGGTGGCGGCCATCGGGGTAGACCGAGAAAAACGATGGATCCTTTGGCACCGCCCGGTAGCCGAAGCGTTCCAGCTCGAGTTCCTGGACAATCCGATCCTGCAGCAGGCTGACGAGGTACGCGCCTGTCGACACCCGGTGTCCCGGCCACAGCTCCTCAGTGGGGGCGCAACCGCCCAGTACATCGCGGCGCTCCAGCACGACGACCTTCTTCCCTGCCCTGGCCAGGCATGCGGCTGTGACCAAACCGTTGTGGCCACCGCCAATGATGATCGCGTCGTATTTCATGGGCCGTCTCTCTAAAGTTTGACACGGCCCGAAGCCATCCGCTATACCGGAATCCTAGGGAGTCGAAAGCGCCTTCACCAACTCGTACAGGAAGAGCTGCGATTGGTAGAAGGATGTCGCCACCATCCGCTCGTCCTGGCCGTGCGCGCGGGATTCCCCACGTTCGCCGAACAATCCGGAGACGCCGTAAGTCTCCACGCCAGCCGCCCGGAGCGCCTTGCCGTCCGTCGCGCCGGTCGACATCGATGGAGAAATCACCACCCCGGGCCAAATCGTATCGGTCACCCGTGTGATCTGCTTCATCAGGTCTGGCCGCAGTTTCGACCCAGGAACGGCGGACGAAAGCCGCGATGTCTTCACGACAACCTTGTCGTCGCCAATCGCCGTTTTCAGTGCGTTCACCACGTAGTCCGGCTGGTCGTCGGGCATCACGCGGCAATTCACGGTGGCGGCCGCCAGCTGCGGCAAAGCGTTCGAGGCGTGCCCACCCTCCAGCATTGTCGCGACGCACGTCGTCCTAAGCATGGAATTCCAACGTGGGTACTCGGCCGCAATTTTCTTCATCGCATCCATGTTCCCTTCCCCGATTTGCTTCAGGCTCTCCACAAAAGGACCAGTCTCCGTTTTTGCCAACTGGCTGAAATATCCACGTGTTACCTCATTGGACTTCAAGGGAAACTCGAAGTGCGCCACCTTGGCCAGCGCATCCGCCAAGTGGTAAATGGCGTTGTCCGGCAGGGGCACGGAACTGTGTCCGCCCTTGTTCCTGGCCTCCAAGCGGATGTTCATCACGTACTTCTCCGCCACTTGGACATTCAGGGAAATTTTCTTGCCGTTCACCATCTCGGCACCGCCGCCCTCGTTCAAGGCGAAGTCGGCGTCGATCAGATCCTTGTGGTTTTCAATCAGCCACCGGACACCGTTGTAATTGCCTCCTTCCTCGTCGGCCGTCAAGGCCACGATCAGATCCCGGTCCGGCTTGAAGCCCTCGCGCTTGTAGCGGATCAGGTTGGCCACCCAAATCGCAGCCTGGGCCTTGTCGTCGGCAGTGCCGCGACCGTAGAAATACCCGTCCCGCTCGATGAACTTGAACGGATCGAGGTCGGGCGACCAATCCTCCTTCCTGGCTTCCACCACGTCCGTATGGGCCAACAACAAGAGTGGCTTGCGGGCCCCCGTGCCGTGGTAGCGGACAACGATGTTCCATTTTCCTGGCACCGGCCCGCCGAGGAAGAAGTCGGATTCCGGGAATCCGGCGGCCTTCAGCCTTGCGGCCACGGCCAGCGCGACAGGTGTGGTCGTGGAAG
>CAITMP010000765.1 GCA_903893525.1 uncultured Acidobacteriia bacterium
CACCCCCGCCCACCCCTCGGCGGTCTTCATCCCATGGCCGACACCCCCTTCGTACACCTCCACAACCACACCGACTACTCCCTCCTGGACGGTGCCTGCGAAATCGACCAGCTCATGAAGCTCTGCGCCGAGCAGAAAATGCCCGCCGTCGGGATGACCGACCACGGCAACCTTTTCGGGGCCGTCCAGTTCTACAACACCGCCAAGGCCAACGGCGTCCACCCCGTTATCGGCTGCGAAGTCTACGTCGCCAGCGACCACAAGTCGCGCACCACCTCCGACCGCTACAACCACCTCGTCCTCCTCTGCGAAAACCAGGAGGGCTACCGCAACCTCATCGACCTCGTCTCCACCGCCTACCTCGAAGGTTTCTATTACAAGCCACGCATCGACAAGGATCTGCTCGCCCAGCACTCCAAGGGCCTCATCTGCATGTCCGCCTGCCTCCGCGGCGACCTCAACGAGGCAGTCCTCGCCGAAAAACACGACGACGCCCGCCGCCTTGCCCACACCTACCGCGACATGTTCGGCAAGGACAACTTCTTCCTCGAAATCCAGGACCACGGTCTGGAACAGGACAAGCGCCTCATCCCCGCCATCAACCGGCTCTCCATCGAATCCGGCATCCCGCTGGTGGCCACCAACGACGCGCATTACCTCCGCAAGACCGACGCCCGCGCCCACGAGATCCTGATGTGCATCTCCACGGGCAAGACCATTTCGGACCCCAACCGGATGCACTGGGACAACCCCGCCTTCTACCTGAAGACGCGGCCCGAAATGATGGAGTTGTTCGGCGAATTGGAGGATGCGGTCGACCGCCCCTGGGAGATCGCCCAGCGGTGCGCAATCAAACTCGACAAGGTCAAGGACCCGTTCCCACGGTTCGACATTCCGCCGACCTTCGACACCGACTCGTACTTCGCCTACGTGGCCCGGCAAGGGTTTGAGCAGAGGCGTCCGCGATTGGAGGCGCTGCGGGCATCGGGTTGGCTGAAGTACGACCTGGAGGAATACGTCAAACGGCTCGATTTCGAGATCCAGGTGATCCAGAACATGAAGTTCTCGGGTTACTTCCTGATCGTGTGGGACTTCATCCGGTACGCGAAGTCGATTGACATTCCGGTGGGACCGGGCCGCGGGTCGGCGGCGGGCAGCTTGGTTGGGTACGTGATGAAGATCACCGATATCGACCCGTTGCAGTACGGACTGCTGTTCGAGCGGTTCCTCAACCCGGAACGCGTCAGCATGCCCGATATCGATATCGACTTCTGCATGAACCGGCGCGGCGAAGTGATTCAATATGTCACCCGCAAGTACGGTCGGGAGCAGGTCGCGCAGATCATCACCTTCAATACGCTGGGCGCGCGCGCGGCAATCAAGGATGTTGGGCGAGTTCTGGAATTCAGCATGGCGGATGTTTCCAAGCTGACGAAGATGGTGCCCGAAACGCTCAACATCAAGTTGAAGGACGCCATCGAGCAGGAGCCGGGGTTCAACGACGCGGCCGCGCGGGACCCAAGGGTGAAGGAGCTGCTGGACATCGCCCAGCGGCTGGAGGGGTTTGCGCGGAACTCGTCGGTACACGCGGCGGGTGTGGTGATCTCGCCGGAACCGCTGAAGACGCTGGTGCCGCTCAGCCGCACCAATCGGGATGAAATCGTCACCCAGTACGACATGAACGGGTTGGACAAGCTCCAGCTCCTGAAAATGGACTTTCTGGGCCTGACGACGCTGACGCTGATCGACGACGCGTTGAAGATGATCAAGCGGCGGCACGGGGTGCAGTTGGTGATCGAGGACCTGCCGGTGGAGGACCCGAAGGCATACGAGATCTTTTGCAAGGGTTATACGTCGGGCGTGTTCCAGTTCGAATCGCCGGGCATGCGGGACATTCTGCGGCGCTACCAGCCGAGCCGGATCGAGGATTTGACGGCGCTGAACGCGCTGTACCGGCCGGGCCCGATCCAAGGTGGGATGCTCGACGACTTCATCGAGCGAAAGCACGGGCGCAAGGCCGTGATCTACGATTTGCCCGAGTTGAAGGAACTGCTGGGCGAAACTTTCGGCATCATCCTGTATCAGGAGCAGGTGATGCAGATCTCCAACCGGGTTGCGGGCTATTCGCTCGGTGACGCCGACCTTCTGCGCCGCGCGATGGGCAAGAAGAAGTTGGAAGAGATGGTGAAGCAGCGCGAGCGGTTTGTGAAGGGCGCGCTGGAACGGGGGCATCCGGAGAAAAAGGTTGTCAAGATCTTCGACTTGATGGAGCAGTTCGCGGGATACGGGTTCAACAAGTCGCACTCGGCGGCGTATGCGTTCCTAGCGTTTGTGACCGCGTATTTGAAGGCCCACTATCCGGTGGATTTCATGGCGGCGCTGCTCACTTCGGAAACCGGGAACACGGCGAAGGTCGTGAAGTACATCAACGAATGCCGCGAAATGAATATCCGGGTGCTGCCGCCGGACGTGAACGCGAGCGAATTGACGTTTACGCC
>CAITMP010000766.1 GCA_903893525.1 uncultured Acidobacteriia bacterium
ATGTCGCCGATCATGCCGTCGGCGATGGCCTTCTTGGCCTTCGCCCACTGGTCGCCGGATGTGGTTTGGGAGCCGACTTGGAGGACCCGCTTGGTTTCGCGAACCGTGCTGACGAGCTGGCGTGCCTCGGCGATGGTGTGTACCATCGGCTTTTCGAGGTAGACGTCCTTGCCCTTGTCCATGGCGGCGATCGCGATGGGGGCGTGCCAGTGGTCGGGGGTGGCGATGTAGACAGCGTCGATTTCGGGGTTGTCGAGGACTTCGCGGTAGTCGAGCGTGCCCTTGACCTTATGGTGCTCGGCGTTTGCGGTGACACGCTTCTGGTAGACATCGCAGACCATGGCGATACGGCAATTTTCGGTCTTGCCGGCCTCCGCGAACTGTCGGGAGACTCCGGTGCCGCGCCCACCGCAGCCGATGACTCCGATATTGATCCGGTCATTGGCACCGATCACGCGACCGGGCGCGGGGCGTGGAGCCGCAAACGCGGTTTGGGTCAGGTTGGAGACGCTGCCGATGGTTGAGGCAAGTCCGGCGGCGGTGCCGGTCGCGGTCTTGAGAAAGTTGCGTCGGTCGGTGTGCTGCATTTGCGGGATTCCTTTGCTGAGGATGATTGTATCGAACTTTCCACCGTAACAGCGAAGCAGCTTTGCGTCCGATATCGGGGGGGAGAGTCTCGGAGCGCAATTTGCGAGCGTGCCTAGGCCTCTCCCGTATGGTCTTTCGAGAGGAGGCGCGTGGCTTCCGGGAATAGGCGTGCCAAGCGAAAAATTGGCGTGAGGCCTAAACCTTCCGCGCAGTTCAGCCGATAGACCAACGGACGGGAACCATCGTTCGACATGATCTCGCTAAGACAAAACATGGACAAACTTGCACGGGACGAAAAACGGTTCCGTGTTGCTCTTCAATGTTATCTGGCGACACTCGGACATGTGGCGGCATGTGCGGTAGAGGTGTCGCCGGATATTACCGGGTCGCTCCGGGTAGGCCTCCGGAGCCTGATCCGGGATGTTTCCGAGGATCCGGAGTCAGAGGCCATGGAGCACTGCCGCGATGCCGTGGCATCGCTGCTGAGCGACTTTCAGATGAAAGCCGCAGCCTGCCAGAACCGCAAGGAGGAAGACCTCCGTGCGATGTTGTCTTCAATGGCTGACGCAGTGGGTACGCTGGCTGGCCACGGCGACCGGCAATCGGCGAAGGTAAAGCAGTTCGCGGTGCGGCTCCACTTGGTTTCCAAGGGCAATGACTTGGCCAAGATCCGGGAGGATATCGCAAAGCAAGTGGCCGAGTTGCGGGATTTCGGCACCTCCATGGCACCTGAAAACTGCGGGCCGCTGAAGGAAATGCAGACCCGGCTCAACGAATTCCAAGAGCGGCTGGAGCAGGCCGAGCAGCGAGCTTCCACGGATGCACTGACGGGTTTAGTCAACCGGGGGGAGGGTGAAAGCCGCCTAAAGCGCCAAATCAGTGACCGTGAGCCGCTGAGTGTCCTGATGATCGATCTCAACGGGTTCAAGCAGATCAACGACAGATGGGGCCACCCTTGCGGGGACCAAGTCCTTCGCTCCTTTGCCGGACTGCTAGCGAACAATGTCCGGGCGTTGGACATGGTTTGTCGCTGGGGAGGAGATGAGTTTCTGGTAGTTCTCCGGTGCACCGGTCCGATCGCCCAACAGCGAGCCGGGGAACTGAGGGCTAGACTGACGTCGCAGCACAAGGTTGGACCTCCGGGGCGTACCGTGGACGTTGTGGTCGGCGCCTCGGTCGGCGTCGCGGAGAGCCGGGAGGGTGAATCATGGGAAGATCTGATCGCACGTGCGGACTCCGATCTGTACAGCCACAAGAGCCGAAAGGGAGGACGTGAAGCGCCGAAAGTCGGGGTCAACGCACCGGTTGCTGTTTCCGCATGACCCCCACGACAGGAACCGGGAGAGGCCAATGGCTATCCGGCTCTTGCGATGCGGCGGACCGCCGTGCGTCCCCGCTCTGACGCCGCCGGTCGACGGGCAGGTGGCGCAGAGATGGAGTTCTCGTGCGAGGTTTCTGAGGTTTGGACACTTGCGGGAAGTGCTGTGAACCGTCGCAGTTGGTCTGTGACGCATACCAGGAACATCGGCTGCTTCGCATTCTTCAACAGGTTGATCACTTGGCCGGGCTCGTCTTCCAAGTAAATGTTCTTGCCGTCGGTCAACAGGTGGATTTCCGTGTTCGTTTCGAACGCGGCTTCCAGCCGTTCGCCCATCTCCCGCTGAAGGAATTTCAATACCCGGCGGATTTTTTGCAATGAAAAACCCTTGCGCCGCAGCTCGGCAATCACCGAAACCTCTGCCACATCCTTGGGTAAATACACGCGACGGTGGCCGACTTGTCGCGGTGAAACGACGTTCTGTTCGTCCCACCACTGCAATTGGCGAAGGCTTACGTCGGCAATCCTTGCAACGTCCCCGCTGGTGTAGTGTTCACCCAGCGGTTCCACGAAGGACTCCTCTTTTGTTTTGAACATTTTCGGCTCGCTCCGTTTTGCCAAATCGGACAATCTGGATTTTACCAGATTTTTCAGAGCTGCCTGTGCGGCTATTTCTTTAGCTCGGCTACCAAGGCCGGGACGACCTCGAACAGGTCCCCCACAATGCCGTAGTCCGCGACCTCGAAAATGGGGGCTTCCGGATCCTTGTTGATCGCAACCACCGTTTTTGATCCCTTCATGCCTACCAAATGTTGGATCGCACCAGAGATGCCGACGGCCAGATACATCTTCGGCGCGACGGTTTGACCGGAGCTTCCGACTTGACGCTCCATCGGTAGCCAGCCGTTGTCGCAAATTGGCCGGGACGCGGCGAGTTCTGCACCCAAGGCGTCCGCCAACTCTTGAACAATGCCAATGTTATCTGCGTCCTTGATGCCGCGGCCTACTGAAACGATGATGTCGGCCGCTGTCAGGTCCACCGCGCGCGAGGATTCTCGGAATAGTTCCATCGGCTTGGTGCGGATCTGGTCGGCACTCAACTCGACCGGAAATGTTTCTATTGGCGCACTGCCAGCTTCCAAACCATCTGCCCGGAACGCACCGGCCTGTACTGAAACAAAATGCGGGCCGTCGCCTTGGAATTGCAAGTCCGCGTTCATCTTGCCTTGGAACAATTGGCGGACCAGGACCAATGCCCCGTCCTCCGAACGGATACCAACCACGTCGCTGGCAAGTACCTGCCCCATCGCAGTCGCCAGTTTGGGCGCAAAGTCACGGACTTGGTACGTGTGCGGGAAAACGAAGTATCGCGCAGCGCTGGCCGCAACCAATTGTTCCAGCGAAACTACGAAACCATCCGGCGTATAGTTGGCCAGCAAGGCGTGGTCCAGTAGGTACACCTTCTCGACCGCAAATTGTGCAACTGCCCCGGCAACCGAGCCTGCCCCGCGTCCGAGGATCGCAGCGGATACCGGCAAACCCAGTTCGGCCCCGATTTTCTTGGCCGCCGCCAATGCCTCCAGCGCCATTTTATGCAGCTTCGGTTCCCCTTGGGACCCCGCTGCAAGTTCCAATACCGCCAACACGCCACTCATATGACTCTCGCCTCGAACCGCAACTTCTCCACCAATTTCGCCGCCGATTCCTTGGCCGGACCGTCAAACAGGGTTGATTTCTTCGATTTTTCCGGCACGTAAATCCGCGACACCCGAATTGTAGGCTCGGAGGCGGCCTCCGTGTCGGAAATATCCAACTGCTTTACTTCCTTCGTCTTGGCCCGCTTGATGCCCATCAGCGTGGCGTAGCGCAGCTTTGTCGCCCCGGATTGAATGGTCAACAGCGCAGGGAGGGGAATCTCGACATTTTGGAACCAGCCATCCTCAAGCTCCCGCTTCACCGTAATTGAGTTTCCAGAGGCCTCGATATTCATGACGATCGTGGCGTGGGGCAATCCCATCACCTCCGCCAAGATGACTCCTGTTTGGCCAAAGCCAAGATCGTCCGATTGCAAGCCCGTCAGAACCAAGTCCGGCCGTTCCGAGCCCAAGGCCGAGGCAAGGACGCGCGCCAGAGCCAAAGGGTCGACGACTGTTTCCTCGTAGGTTTCGATGTGGATGGCGCGGTCCGCACCCTTGGCAAGCGCCTCCCGGATAGTTTGGCTGGCGCGGTCGGGACCGACGCAGATTACAACGACCTCGCCCCCTTCCTTCTCCTTCAGCTGTAGACCTGTCTCCAAGGCGTAGGCGTCGGGCTCGTTGATCTCATACGCAAGATCCGCGTCCTCGATCCACGTGCCTTCGCCATTCACCTTCAGCAGGCTATCCCTCGAAGGGACCTGCTTGATGGCGACAACGATTTTCATGATTTTTGTTTTACTCCGTAAACCTTTTGAATATCAATGCACCATTGGTGCCGCCGAAGCCGAACGAATTCGACAGAGCGTAATCCAGCTTCATCGACCGGGGTTGGTTGGCGATGTAGTCGAGATCACAGGCTGGGTCCGGGTTCTCCAAATTCGCCGTTGGCGGGGCAACTTGGTTCATCAGTGCGCATACCACGATGCCAGCCTCCAATCCGCCCGCACCGCCCAAAAGGTGGCCAGTCATGGACTTGGTGGAACTCACGGCAAGGGTCTTGGCATGGTCGCCGAACGCCCGTTTGATTGCGATCGTTTCGGCTTGGTCGCCCAGCGGTGTCGATGTGCCGTGGGCGTTGATGTAATCGATCTGCTCGGGATTGAGCTTGGCATCCCGCAGCGCGTTTCTCATCACACGGAATGCACCTTCGCCGTCCTCGGGCGGGGCTGTGAAGTGAAATGCGTCCGAACTCATTCCATAGCCGACAACTTCAGCCATGATCGGGGCACCCCGCTTCTTAGCGGTTTCCAGCTCCTCAAGGATCAGGATGCCTGAGCCTTCTCCGACGACAAAACCGTCGCGGTCCACATCAAACGGACGGGACGCTCGCTGTGGCTCGTCGTTTCGTTGGGACATCGCGCGCATTGCCGCAAACCCGCCAATTCCCATGGGCGTGATGCACGCTTCGGCACCACCGCAGATCATCACGTCGGCTTCCCCGCGCTGGATGATGCGATACGAGTCCCCGATTGAATGCGCACTTGTAGTACACGCGGTAGCCGTGGCTGAGTTGGGGCCTTTTGCGCCTGTCCGGATCGAGATATAGCCCGAAGCCATATTGATGATCGTTGCAGGAATGAAGAAAGGGGATATCCGCCGAGGCCCGTGCTCGAGCAGATTGCGGTGCTCGCGCTCGATTACCTCGAACCCGCCGATTCCACTGCCGATGTAGACGCCGACTTGCTCGGCATTCTCCTCGGTGACGGTCAACCCCGATGAGGACAGCGCATCTTCGGCCGCGCCAACGGCCAGCTGGATGAATCGCCCCATCTTCTTGACTTCTTTTTTCTCGATGAAGCGCGTCGGGTCGAAATTCTTAATTTCGCCCGCGATGCGGCAATTAAACGCGGTCGCATCGAACGACTGGATGGCGGAGATGCCACTCCGCACCTCCATCAGGGACTTCCACGTCTCCGCGGTATTGTCCCCAATCGCGGTCAGCAACCCGACGCCGGTAACTACGACTCTGCGGGAAATAGCAATCTCCTTCTGGTGCAAAAGCCCGCTTCGGGGCGCTGCACATTCGGCGTGGGCTCAACCCAAGCCTCGCCGTCCAGCTAGGCCTTGCTGGCGGTATGGGCTTCGATGTAGGTGATCGCGTCGTGGACAGTAGCGATCTTCTCTGCCTCTTCGTCGGGAATCTCGATGCCGAACTCTTCTTCGAACGCCATCACGAGCTCTACGATGTCGAGGGAGTCCGCTCCCAAGTCGTCCACAAACGACGCTTTGCTGTCAACTTGGCTGTCATCAACACCCAGCTGCTCGACGATGATGCTCTTAACGCGGTGATCTACGGAACCTTCCATACTTCCCTCCACTATAGCTTAGAAGCGGTTGCCGTACCAAGTGCATCCCAATTCGACACGGGAACGACCCAGGGCCCGACTTGCGCAACCCCGATTCTACAACACTGGGCACGGACCGCGCTGACGGGCTGCAGGGAATGGTTGCCTGTGGAACAATGAACTCATCTCGACACAAGCCGTTCCAGCTCCCGCCGTTGTTCTCGTCGCTACCCGCAATCCGTTGAATATCGGAGCGGCGGCGCGCGCGGTGGCGAATTTCGGCCTCTCGGACTTCCGCCTGGTTGCGCCCTACGACGTGGCCTTCCGTGAAGCGGTTTCAGCCGTGGGCGGGGCCGAAGTCCTCCGTTCCGCCCGTGTTTTCGACACGGTCGCCGAGGCGCTCGGGGACTGCACATTCGTCGTGGGCACAACCGCCGGGCATAATCGGGTTCCCCTGCAGCCAGCCGAGCGGTTGGAGGCCGGAGTCGCCGAGGCGCGCGGCCATGCTTGGCAACATGTTGGAAAGGTAGCTTTCCTTTTCGGGAGCGAGAAGTTCGGACTCTCGAACGAGGACTTAAGCTACTGCCATGCCCTGGTGCGCATCCCCACGGTACCGGATACTCCATCCATGAATCTGGGGCAGGCTGTCGCGGTCGTCCTGTACGAGTGGGTCCGACTTGATTCCGAGCCCAGTGTTCGCGTTTTTGAGCCCGTAGCCGGGGCACATGCCGAACAATTGACTGTGATGCTGCTCGACGTGTTGTCGCAATCGGGCTACACCAATCGGATTACGGCGGTTTCAACCCACGAAAAAGTCCGGCGGTGGATTCGACGTCTGCGCTTGGGTCGCCGGGATGCCCCCCTTCTGTTGGGCATTCTCCGCCAAATTTTATGGAAGTTCCGGACCGGGTCGTCGGACAGCGCGTAGCGGCCGGAATTCGGCGGCCTACGGTCAAGTGACAGGATTCGGCCAAACGGGGTCGACGACGACTTTTCGGTGCTGAGCTCCAACCCGTTGCCACTAAAGCTCTTGTTCGGCTGTCGCCCCTATGGCGGTCGAATTGCCCTCTCCAATCACGCGGCCACAATTCATTCGGCTACACGCAGCGCGTCGCGCCATGGTTTGGGTACGTGTTCCATAACGCAACGGAGAAAACCAGAGCAATGAAGCACCAACGACTCACCGGGGCCATATGCGCCACGGGTCTCGCCTTGCTGATCGCCGGCAGCGCCAACGCGGCAGGCATCAACTACACCACCAACTCGCCACTCACCAAGTTCACGAGCGGCGTAAACAGCCTTACCCTGAGCAGCGTTTCCGGGCAGGCGGCTACCCTAACCTTTACCCCCAACACCGTCAGCAATTCCGGTGTTCCGAGCAACATCAACTTGGGCGACTTCCTGCTGGTTTGCTCAACGTGCACGGTCTCCCAGACGACAACGTTCGGGTCCTTCACGTTTGACCTGGTTGTGACCGACATCACCGACGGCGGTGCGCAGGGCGTGTTCACGGGAACTTCGTCCGGCGGTACCGTCTCAAGTGACAGCAGCACGATCAACATCACGTTCGGTCCGGTTTCGTTCGGTCCCGGCACTTTCAACGCCCTGAGCGGAAACTTCGGCGACACAATCTTTTCCAAATTGAGTCCCGTTACCAGCATCGTTGCCCCCAACTCCGGTACACCTGCCGGTGATTCCACTGTCCAGGCGCAGCTTTCATCGACCACGCCGGAACCCGCGAGTTTTGTTCTGTTCGGCTGCGCATTGGCCGGATTGGGCCTGATGCGGGGCAAGCTGGTTTCCCGCTAATCCACGTCCAACAGTTCATCGGAGAAAATTGAGAGCCAGTCGGAAGCCGGGGGTGGCGGATACCAATGCCGCCCCTGTCCGATCGCGCGACGTACTTTCCGTTTGCGGGCGCATCGCGTAATCTGTTAATTGGTCGATATACACAGCCACATCCTCTGGGGAATGGACGACGGGGCCCCAACCGAGGCGGTCAGCTTGGAAATGCTCCGGATCGCTGCGGAGTCGGGCACGACCGATATTGTGGCGACCCCGCACTCCAACAGCGAATACGAGTACCGCCCGGACCTGATAGCCGAGCGCATTGCGCGCCTCACGGAACTTACGGGTGGTGTGCCCCGTATCCATCGGGGATGCGACCTCCACCTGAGCTTCGACAACATAACCGAGGCGCTCGAAAATCCTTCCAAATATTCCATCAACGGGAAACGCTACGTCCTGGTCGAGTGCTCGGATCTTCATATCTCGGGCTCGATGAGCAAGGTGCTGGACAGGCTCCTCGGCATCGACCTTGTGCCGATCGTCACCCATCCGGAACGCAATCCTATTTTGCAGAAGGAACCCGAGCGTGTCGAGCGGTGGGTCGACGCAGGCTGCTTGGTGCAGGTCACTGCACTCTCAATTCTCGGCGGCTTTGGCAAACGTGCCCACCAAAGTGCACACGCGTTTTTGAAAAAAGGATTGGTACATGTGGTTGCGAGTGATACCCATGACCCGGAGCACCGGCATCCCCGGCTCGATGGGGCCTTCGCGGCGGTGTCATCCCAATACGGCGCGGAAACAGCCAAACTGTTGTTCCAGGAAAACCCAAAAAGGATCATAGAAGGAAGGTTCGTGTCAAGCGAGCGCACGGTTTCCACCGCTAAGAGGAAATGGTGGCAATTCTGGATCGCCGGGGGAGAGGGCTAGCAAGCCATGACTTGTCCGCATTGCAAGCAACACCACGCCCATCGGTCCCACCGCAGCGGCTTGGCGGACCGTATTCGACGCCTGTTCCAGATGATTCCCTACCGTTGCCGGACATGCAAGCGGCGGTTTTACGCGTTTAGGGCCGGAGAGCAGTCCCCGCGCATGCGGACCAACGAGGAGCGCAAGATCATGGAGCTCAGGCGCCGCCTCAAGTGGAAACGCACCAAACGCGAACTGATCATCTATGGATTCGCCGCGCTCTTTGTCGCCATTGTGATCTACCTGATTACCCGGCCATCCACCGCCCCCCTCTCCGGGTCGTAAATCGCAGTTGCCAAATCGAAACGGACCGTGCTACCATCATTTCTGTACCCCGAAAGGGGCTCAGTGGGAGGCGTGCGCTCCGCCCGGAATGCCCGGGGATCACGGAAACGCAGCCGCTGGCACCAATGAGGAGACATGCCAAGGAACTCAGGAAAAAAGTACCAAGCTGCGCGCAAGCAAATTGAAGCGCGCGATTATCCCCTCGATCAGGCGATCCCCCTTCTTCAAAAGATCCGCTTCGCCAAGTTCGACGAGACCGTGGAGGTGCACATGCGCCTCGGTGTAGACCCCAAACACGCAGACCAGATGGTCCGCGGCACTGTGGTCATGCCAAATGGACTCGGCAAATCCAAGAAGGTTCTCGTAATCGCCAGTGGCGACAAGCAGCGCGAAGCCTTCGAGGCCGGTGCGGACTTCGTCGGCGGAGATGACATGGTGAACAAGATCCAGTCCGAAGGTTGGACGGACTACGACGCGGTCATTGCGACGCCGGACATGATGCGTTCCGTCGGCAAACTCGGCAAGATCCTCGGCCCTCGCGGTTTGATGCCAAACCCCAAGACAGGCAGTGTAACAGTTGATGTTGCCAAGGCTGTGTTGGAGGTAAAGGCCGGCAAGGTGGAATTCCGGGTCGACAAGACCGGCATTATTCACGCTCCGGTGGGCAAGGCCAGTTTCTCCGCCGTGAAACTTCAGGAAAACGCCAGCAGCTTGATCGCGGCAGTCCTGAAAGCCAAGCCCTCGGCAGCAAAAGGGAAATATGTGAAGAGCGCCACACTGTGCTCGAGCATGGGCCCCGGCATTCCGCTGGACGTCACCGAACTGACCGCCAAGGACGCGGCCGCCAACGCCTAGTCGGCGGTACCGCAAATCCCGGAGTCTGAAATGAAAAACAGGGACCAGAAAAAAAAGGATTACGCGAAGCTGCGCGAGGAACTGCAGGTAACGAACAATATTTTCGTTGCTGGCTTCCAGAAAATGACGGTCAGCCAAGATTATAATCTGCGCAAGACCGTGCGGGCTGCGGGTGGCAAGTATCAGGTTGTCAAAAACAACATCGCCGAAGTCGCTTCCGAGGGGCTGCCATCACATGCTGTGCTCGCAGGTCTGAAGGGCATGACGTCGATGGCCTACACGACGGGCGATCCCGTCGCTTTGGCCAAGGCCTTGCGGGACTACGCCAAGACCAATCCGGCGTTTGTGTTCAAGTCGGGCTTGGTCGAGGGCCGGGCGGTGGACGTCAGTGCCATTGCCGATCTCGCGAACATGCCTCCGAAGGAGCAAATCTACGCGAAGCTGCTTTATCTGATCAACGCGCCCGCTCAGCGGTTGGTAACGACGCTCGGCGCAGTTGGCCGGAACCTTGCCGTAGTCATTGACCAAGGCGTCAAGGAAGAGAAGTTTTCGGCATAGCTTTTCGCCGCCGCCCTGCATGGTAGTTTTGCATGGCAGCAATACTGGCGAAGCTTTCAAGACAGCGCTTTCAAGGCAGCAATGCCGTGCCGCCGGACGCAGTTTTGATTTAGTCGGGTTCTGAGCGCTCTTGGCCGCGTCCGGCGGCCAAACAAGCGCGGGTTGGTTGGAAGTCGACGCGGTGCCGGGCAAGGTGTTTGTTCTTCGGGACAATTGTTCCAAGGCGACGCCGGTCTGGATGCGGGCGGCTTCTGGCCGCAGGTTTGATCAAAGTTACATCAAGAAGAATTTAGGCAAGAAGAGGAGTTTAAGATCATGGCGGATATCAACGCGATTGCGGATCAGATTCAGGGCTTGACGCTGCTCGAAGCGTCGCAGCTCGTCACGTTGCTCGAAGGACGGCTGGGCGTTTCGGCCGCCGCTGCGGCCCCTGCGGCTGCTGCGGGTGGAGCGGCTCCGGCTGCTGCTGCCCCGGTGGAAGAGAAGACCGAGTTTACGGTCATTCTCGTTGCTGCCGGCGCAAACAAGATCAACGTCATCAAGGAAGTTCGCGGCGTCACCAGCCTCGGCCTCAAGGAAGCCAAGGACTTGGTCGACGGTGCCCCGAAGCCTGTCAAGGAAGGCGTCAGCAAGGACGAAGCCGAGGCTATTCGCAAGAAGCTGGCCGACGCTGGCGCAACTGTCGAAGTCAAATAGTCGCGTGGGCGGTTTCCTCGCGGAACTTGCCTAGACGTGACGGGAACCGGGTTTGCATGGCGGTCGCGGCGGCAACGCCGCGACCGCCTGTAGCCTTTTTGCGGTAGCGTGTTGACGGATTGACTCTGTCGGTGCTACTCTTGTATTTTGGTGTCCGCTCCCCAACTTCTATCAACTGGGGGTGGCGCGGGTTAAACGGTGGCGGTTGGGGCCGGATTGGTGACGGTGGCGCTGGATTCCTTGAAGTCAGTTCTCATTCCGGTCGTATCAACGAACGGTGGCGATCTCTGCCCTCGTAGGCTCGTCGTGCGTTTTTCTGCGTCTGGACCATCTTCCTGCCTGCCGACGCTGCGGTCAGTTTTCGTTTCCGCACCCCTCCCGATCAAAACACTAAGCGTTGCATATTTCCCGTGGCGGTTGCAACTTGGCTGGCGTTTGGTCGGCGGCTGCCGCGTACTGCCGGGCGGGTGTACCTCGCGGTCGGGCTGGCTGCGGTTCTTGTCCATTTCCAGGCTCTTGATTTCCGGGGCCAGTTTTTTAGATATCAATTTTGGCGTTTCTGGTTTTCCGGCGGCGGCGTTTTAAGCGCCCCGTCTGTCGATAACGGAGTTCTCGATGCCTATGTCTTCTTACAGCGGGTCTTCTCACGATCCCCTTGCTCCCGAAAGAGTTGATTTTTCGAAGATCAAGACTGCGATCCCGATCCCAAACCTGATCGAAGTCCAGAAGAAATCCTACGAGAAGTTCCTTCAAATGGATCTTCTTCCCAACGAGCGCGAGGACATCGGTCTCCAGACCGTGTTCACGTCCGTATTCCCGATCAGCGACTTCCGCGGCGTCAGCACGCTTGAATTTGTTGATTATTCGATCGGCAACTGGGAGTGCAAGTGCGGCAACCTCAAGGGGCTGCACCACCTCCGCTCGACCTGCCGAAACCCGTCCTGCGGTTCGACGATCCGCACCGATCCCTTCCACCCCGGCGATATCCTTTGCCATGTTTGCGGCACCTTCAACCGCAACATCGTTACCTTTTGCAACAAGTGCGGCGATCCCGTCGGTCTTCAGCTGAAGTACGACCAGGCCGAGTGCGAGGAGCGCGGCATGACGTACGCGGCTCCACTCAAGGTCACTATACGGCTTACTGTCTACGCCAAGGATCCCGAATCCGGCCAGAAGAGCGTTCGGGATATCAAGGAGCAGGAAGTTTTCTTCGGCGAAATTCCGCTGATGTCGAACAACGGCACGTTCATCATCAACGGCACCGAACGTGTGATTGTCAGCCAGTTGCACCGTTCGCCGGGTGTATTCTTCGAGCGCGTCGCCAGCCAGGGCTATTACCTCGGAAAGATCATCCCGTACCGCGGCAGTTGGGTTGAGTTTGAATACGACACCAAGAATTTGCTGTACGTCCGGATCGACCGCAAGCGCAAGTTCTACGGTTCCGTGTTCCTTCGTGCGCTCGGCCTTGAGTCTGACGAGC
>CAITMP010000767.1 GCA_903893525.1 uncultured Acidobacteriia bacterium
TGACCAAAACATCGACTCGGCCCAGTCAATGGAAATGTACGCTTTCCTGAACATTTCGAATGTTTTCACCCGCTTTAATTCCCCGGCCTATATCAATTGAGTTTTCGTACAGGCTCTTAGACGCAGTCCTTTCCCGGTTTTGTGGATTTCCCTTCCCGAATGGTTAATGCGATTGGTGTCAGACTTATCAGTCTATGAGCAATCATGCGGGGTGCTGAATCGCATTCGGAGACATGCATCCGGGATTCGTCGCTGGTTCTGGATGTTTGCTATTAGATTCATTTTAAATATAATGATCGAATTTTGGCAAAACGGTTGACGGGATTTTCGGTATTGGCCGCACTGGTGATGGCGTTCCTCTTTCTTTTGTCGTTCAGGTTTGATTCGGATGGCCCCGTTTATAATGGGAAGCGAGCTTCGGAGTGGTTGGCCCAACTCGATGAGTATTCCGGATCACGTAGGGATGAAGCGCGCAGTGCTTTTGCTGCCCTGGGGGCCGCGGCAGTTCCGTGGTTGCAGGCACAGTTGAACGCGGATGAGCCAGCCCCCTGGTTGCGGTGGAAGTTCGATTTCCTGCGCCAGCCCGGGAAATGGAAGATTCTCACGATGACAGCCGCGACAGCCCTCGGCGCAGTTGGCCCTCCTGCTCAAAGCGCGATTCCAGACCTGAAGCGCCTGTCCGGAGATCCAGAGCCATGGGTTCGCGGGCGTGCCAAAGCAGCACTAATCTTGATCGAAGCGCAATCCTTGGAGCCTTTGAATCTTGAACTCCAAGGGGTTGCCAAAACGAGGAAATGGAATGACCTGCCGCAGATCCTCAGTGGGCTTGGTCCCGCTTCGACACGGACCATTCCGTCTCTGATTTCTCTGACCGAACATCCGGATGCCGGCGTCAGTTGCCAAGCCATAAGCCTTCTTGGCGATTTGCGTCTATCCCCCGAAGTTGCCGTTCCGGTTCTTGCGCGAACGCTTTCATCGAAAAACGACAACCAACGGTTCGCAGCGGCAACCGCCCTCGCCGCCTATGGACTGGCCTCCCGGCCTGCCTCCGCTGCTTTGATTCAGGCGCTCGGCGACCATTGGGACTACGTGGTACACAACGCGGTTTTAGCCATCGAACAATTCGCAGGCACTCCGGATGCCAAGGGTGCAGTCCCAAAACTTCAACAATTACTCACACATCAAAACGACTCTATTCGGATCTCTTCAGCACGAACACTTGCCAAAATTCAAAGGAGGTCTGGGCCCGAGCAGTGAGGGGTTCTTTTGTTTGATTTTTGAAGTATTCCGCAAACAACAAGTCCCCTTGGCGGCGGACCACGCTGACTTCGCTTCCAAATGTGTAGTGATGTAGAGTAGCGGGCCGCTCCCCGCACGTTCAACCGCGGGTTGTGGTCTGTCCAGTTAGTGAGCTCGACAGAGTCAACTACGCCACCTGACGGCCTCATTCAATCAGCGGCGATCGGCGTTCATCTGCGGTCTAAACCTCCGAATCTGTGTTCATCTGTGTTCATCTGTGGTTAAACCCTCCGTTTCTTGGATCGAGGATTTACCCGCGCGTGGGCCGGTCGAGGTCGGGACCGGGAGGCAATTCGTCGAAGCCCTCAAAGTCGCCCGGGCGTAGTTCCCGCGACACGGTGTGTTCCTCATTGAACCACTTACCGAGGTCGATGAGACGGCAGCGCTCCGAGCAGAACGGGCCCCAGTTCTGGGCAAACCACTGCCCTGCCTGTCGGCACTGCGGGCACTTCACGACGGGATTGTTTCGGTCCGTGGACATCGGGATTTGAGGCTACCGATTGAAGAGGCGCATCAACAGGGTAAGCACCACGCTGACGACGAGGCAGGTGACGATGGGGAAGTGCACGGACACTGATCCGCGGCGGAAGGACAGGTCGCCGGGAAGCAGTCCTCCGTTCCCACTGAACCGTGGCCCCAGCCACCAGACCAGCCCGCCCACCACCGCGAGCGCAAGTCCGGCGATCACCAAGGTTTTCCCAAACGCTTCCATGTGGGCGACATCCTGCCATGAATCGTCGGGCCGGTCCAATCCCCGGCGGCTTTTCCCTCACTCCCCGGGATAGTCGGCTACCGGCGGCTCGGTTCCGGGCTCACGGAAGTTGGCCACGCGAAGGGTGGTGGGCTTGGTGGCGGCAACGTGGGTGTCGTAGAACAGCGCGTTCATGCGGCCGGCGTGACGGGTCGGGTAGTGGCTCGTGTTGGTGAACGGCAACCAGGGCGGGCGCGGGGGTGCGGTGATCCGGGAATCGGAACACCCGGGGCTCCGCCGGTGATCAAACACCGTGATGCGATCGGACGGCTGTGTCACAAACGAGTCGGGCTTCGCCATAGGACTGCCGTCGCTGTAGTTCATGCCGTAACCGCACTGCCATTGGAGTTCGACCGGGCACTTGAAAATGTTGGAGGTCTGAAAGAATCCCCAGAGCAGCCCAGTCTTGTACCCGGCGCCCGGCTTGCCGTCGGGAACCTGGGTCGGGTCGTATGGGGCCCACCACTGTTCGTTCAGACCGGTGGGAGGTGGTGAGTTTGGCGCCGTGCCGCTGGGGACGCCCGCGCTCAAACCGTAGGGATCCTGTGGCGTGTCAGGGCAGGAGCGATAGGGAACATTGAGATCCCGGTAGTCGCCCCGGTACAGCGCACAAGCGAGTCCGACCTGCCGCAGGTTGTTGAGGCACTGGGTCTGCTTTGCCTTGGACTTGGCTTGCGCGAGCGCCGGTAGCAACAGGCCAGCGAGAATGGCAATGATCGCGATGACGACCAAAAGCTCGATGAGCGTGAAGGCGCGTTGGCCGGAAGGAAACCGCATCGAGTCGGAGTGAACCGAGAGCGATATATGCTGTCAAAGAGAACGAACTTTAAGGTAGCAAGATGCAGTAAGTCCCGAACCTGTGACTATTTGAGGAGTGCCTGGAGTCGGCGCCACGGGGTGGTGGTGGCGGCAAGACTGCGACGTTCCAAATCGCGGTACGCTGCGACCACGGCACGGCCGGTCTCGGTGAGTTGGGCCCCGCCACCCAACCGTCCCCCCCGTTCGGTGCTGACCACCGGATCTCGGAAGCTCGCGTTCATCACGCGAATTAGAGTCCAGGCCCTCATGTAAGACATCGACATGCCCGCCGCCGCCTCGCCAATGCTTCCGGTGGCCTCGATTCGCTCCAGCAGGTCGATCTTGCCCGGCCCGAGCGCCACCTGGCTGCGGTGCAGGATGCGGAAGCGCGGATGGAGTTCCGCCCGAGTTCTGGCGGTGGAGTTGCGAGGACGGGTTGCCATGGCGAGCGCCCCCACTTTCGGCGGAATTGAGGAGGATTCAATCCCGCGGCGCGACCCGGGTGGTCCGCGTTGACACCTCGTGGACCCTGACTAGGTTGGGCGCGCCTATGCGATTCGCGCCCATTTCCCGTTTTGCCGCCGCCTCACTCGTTCTCGCCTCGATGGCCGCGGTTCCGTCAATTCGAGCCGAGGACTGGCCGCGTTTCCGGGGTGCCGGGGCTGACGGAATCTCGAAGGAAAAGAACTGGCTGGGTGCGTGGCCGGGCGGTCAGCCGAAATCGCTGTGGAAAAAGAATGTCGGAACGGGATTTGCCTCCATGACGGTTGCCGGCGGGCATCTCTTCACCACGGGACATTCCGGAAAGGAAGACCGGGTCTTCTGTCTGGATGCGACGACCGGTGCGGAAGTTTGGAGCTTTGCCTACGCGCAGAGTTTGGATCCGAAATACTACGAAGGCGGTCCGAGTGCGACGCCGACGGTGGACGGCGGGCGGGTCTATCTGCTGGGCAAGCAAGGGGACGCCTTCTGCCTGGACGCGTCGACCGGCAAGCCGGTGTGGACCCGAAATCTCCA
>CAITMP010000768.1 GCA_903893525.1 uncultured Acidobacteriia bacterium
GGCAAGACCAGCCGTCGGCGCTGCGAGGCCTGCGGCGGTGACGGTCGAGTCACCTGCTCCACTTGCGGCGGCTCGGGTCGCATTACCTGCTCGACCTGCGAGGGATCGGGCGAATTGACTCATACTCTGAGCGTCTGGCTCAAGGCCGAGGTCGAAACCAGTATCGACACGGGGGAGACCCCCGCAGACTTTGTCAACCTCCTGGGTGAGCGGAGCGCCGAACAAATCGCTGAAGGCGCCAAGGTCGAAAGAAAAACCTGTGTGCCATCAAGCGGCCATGTTGTGGCAAGCTACCGGTTTACCCTTCCTCATGCGACATTGTCCTGCTCCTGCACCACCACCAACCCAGAGATTATGCCGCCGCAAAACGCCGTTATTCAGGCAGCCTGCGTGGGAGAAGACTGCAATATTCTCCAGCTTTCTCCTTTCATTGACACGCTGCTTGCTCCTCTGGCTGAAGACATCAAAACCCGCACCCCTCATGGTGTGATTCGAGTTTCGCGGGGAGCCGCGGTCATGACCGCGCTGTTCAGAACCGTCTGCGAAGGCGACGACCAAGGCGTCGACTCCGTGGTGAGCGAGTATCATGGTTCTGTCAGTCGCGACTTTCTGGCCCCGCTTTTTACTTTGATGGGCAACGCCTATCAGGCGGTTGGGGAAGCCACGGTTCAGAAAATCTGGCTATTCAGCCTGCCCGGCCTGATCGCGTGGGGAGCCGCACTTGGCGTCTTCCTGCCTGCCGTCCCGCTCGCCAATTCCCTCACCCAGCGGCCGAACGCTGGTGTGCAACTCGCAGTCGATCTCGTGTTAACGTTGGTCGCCATTCCGCTTGTCTGGTGGCTTGCAGGGCATTTCGCCATGAAGGACCTTAGCGCAACCCTCGGAGTACCAGCCCAACGCTGCCCCCGGCAGCGCTATTGGCCCGCAGTGGGAGCCGCCATAGCAATCCTGGCCAACTTGGCTCTCGGGGCCTCAATGATTTTGCGCTAACATCGAGCTGGTTGGCTTTGTTCAGGCCGCAGATGATGCGCTCCAGGTGTTGGCTGCTGTGAACATTCGCATTTACTCGGCGGTGCGGATTCTGGCCACCGCCTGTTACGTTTGAACGGTGGCCTAGATCCGTACAAAAAAGGATCAGAATGGTTGGTCGGGAGCGGCATCCGGGTCATCGGCTCGTGACGGCTGGTACTCCTCCTGGACGAATTCCCGCAGCCCCTCCGTGTCCTCGTGCGCCTCCAACAAGCGCCGGAGCACGGCGAACATCTCGAGCAATTTCCAGCCCTGGAGTGGCGTGGCCTATCGCTGGATGGTGGACGTTCCGCTCAAGGATAGCAAGGATGTACTCACCGTCAACTGGCTCGAGATTGAAATCAGCAAGCCCGGCGGCAAAGTGACTTACCGCAACAGCTTCGTCACAGATTTGCCGGTGAGCAAGAAAAATTTTGCCGTCATTGCCGCGTGCGGCAGATCCAAATGTAAAATAACCCCGATAATGGGAATGCCGGCCCAGGATCGATGGCGCATCCCATTGATCCGGCTCGAGAATTTCTCAGCAGTTGACAACCATCGCATAAAGGATTCTCTGAAGGGAAGGCTACA
>CAITMP010000769.1 GCA_903893525.1 uncultured Acidobacteriia bacterium
ACCGTGGCCTGCGGTGCGAGGAGGCTCATGGCTTCAAAATATCAGAAAATGGTGGTTGCGGAGGGCGGAGCGGGGGTGGTAGAGTGGGGGCCATGCGGACAGATACCTATAAGAAGGCGGTTCTCACAGTGATTGCAGTGTTCTTGGGAATGCTTGTTTTCAAGCAGTATTTGCGGCCGGATGTGGTAGCTCAGGCGCAGAGCGGATTTGCCGGTGTGCAGTTTTCTGGCGCGGACTACTTTGACAGTAAGACAGGCGACATCTGGGTTTACGGTGGGCGGGGTCTCGACCGGCCGCTGCATTATCGGATGGCGAGGCTTGGCGAGCCGTTGGTCCAAATCAAATAGAAAAGCCGGGCGGACCTTGCGGCCCGCCCGGCATCTTTTCACTCCCACCAAAGAAATGAAAACTATTCGGCCTGCATGACTTCTTCGGCGCTGACTTCTTCGAGACCGCCCGCATACAGCGAACGGGCCTCGTCCTCGTATCCCGCCAAAGCATCCAGACTCGGTTCCGGCATCGGTTCTTCCACGATGTCCTCGCCGGCGATCTTCGTCCGCCGGTAGAACTCCATGCCCGTACCCGCCGGAACCAGCCGGCCCATGATCACGTTTTCCTTGAGTCCGCGCAGGTAATCGACCTTGCCGTTGATGGCGGCTTCCGTCAAAACCCTTGTCGTCTCTTGGAACGAGGCCGCCGAGATGAACGAATCCGTCGAGAGAGACGCCTTGGTGATGCCGAGCAGTACTGCCTTGCCCGATGCCACCTTGCCGCCCGCCTGCTCCACGCGCTCGTTCTCTTCCTTGAACTTGAACTTGTCGACCACTTCCTCCGGGAGGAATTCCGTGTCGCCGATGTCCTCCACGCGAACCCACCGCATCATCTGCCGCGAGATTACTTCGAGGTGCTTGTCGTTGATATTTACGCCCTGCAGCCGGTAGACTTCCTGGATCTCGTTGACAAGGTACTTTTGCAGTTCCTTTTCGCCACGAACGTCCAGAATGTCGTGCGGGTTGCGCGGACCATCCATCAGCGGATCGCCAGCCGTGACGCGTTCGCCTTCCTGCACATTGATATGCACGCCGCGCGGCAGAGAGTATTCCCGCTCCTGCCCGTCGTCGCCCACAATGTACAAGCGGCGTTGGCCCTTGCTGATTTCGCCGTACTTCACCAGACCGTTGATCTCGGCCATGATCGCCGATTCGCGCGGCTTCCGGGCCTCGAACAGTTCGACGACGCGCGGCAGACCACCGGTGATGTCCTTGGTCTTGGTGGTTTCGCGCGGAATCTTCGCCAGAACGCTACCCGCGTGGACCTCTTCCTGGTCACGCACCATCAAGTGGGCGTGGGTCGGCATGAGGTACTTGCGGGTCCCGAGCGCACCCTTGATCAATAGCATGGGCTGCCGTTTTTCGTCGGGCGAGTCCGTCACGACCAACTGCGACATACCGGTGACTTCGTCAACCTGCTCGGCGAGCGTGATGCCGTCGGTCAGATCCTTGAAGTGAACGGTACCGGTCAATTCGGTCAGAATCGAGAAGGTGTACGGATCCCATTCCAGAAGATCCATATTGGCCTTGACTGGAGCACCGTCGGCAACCGTGATGCGCGCACCGTAAACCACCGGATAGCGTTCCTTTTCGCGGCCCTTGTCATCGACGATGGCCAGGATGCCCGAACGGTTCATGGAGATGATCTCCCCCTTTTCGTTCAGAACATTGGTGATGCCGATGTAGCGCGCGAAACCGTCGGACTTCGCATCCTGCTTGGACTGTTCGGACACCCTGGTTGCCGTACCGCCGATGTGGAAGGTACGCATGGTTAGCTGGGTGCCGGGTTCGCCGATCGACTGCGCCGCAATCACGCCGACCGCCTCGCCGCGTTCCACCAACCGACCCGTCGCCAAATTGCGGCCATAGCAAGCGACGCAAACGCCGCGCTTGGATTCGCAAGTCAGCACCGAACGGATCTTGACCCGCTCGATACCGGCGGCCTGGATTTGACCAGCCAGCTTCTCGGTGATCTCCTGGTTGACGGCGACAATAACGTTGCCCTCGTAGTCCTTCTGGTCTTCGAGAGCCACACGACCGACGATGCGGTCGCGCAACGGCTCGATGATTTCGCCGGATTCGATAATGGGCTCGACGATGATGCCTTCGGTCGTGCCGCAATCGTCTTCAGTAATGATGACGTCCTGTGCCACGTCGACCAGACGACGGGTGAGGTAGCCGGAGTCGGCGGTCTTCAGCGCGGTATCCGCCAGACCCTTGCGGGCGCCGTGGGTCGAGATGAAGTACTGCAGAACGTTCAGGCCTTCGCGGAAGTTCGCAGTGATCGGGGTTTCGATGATTTCGCCCGACGGCTTGGCCATCAGACCGCGCATACCGGACAGCTGGCGGATCTGCTGTTTGGATCCGCGGGCACCGGAGTCGGCCATGATGTAAATCGGGTTGAGGTAACGGCCCGTACGGTCGTCCTCCTCCATGGCGCTGAACATCTCGTCCGAAACCTTTTCGGTCACACGGGACCAGATTTCGATGATCTTGTTGTAGCGCTCGCCGGAGGTGATGGCCCCGTCCTGATATTGGCCTTCAACGGCCACAACGGCCTTCTCGGCGTTTGAGACCAATTCCTTCTTCTCGCCGGGGACGACCATGTCGTCGACGCCGATGGAGATTCCGGCGCGGGTTGCGTACTTGAAGCCGAGGTTCTTGATGCCGTCAAGCGCCTGAACCGTAACGGTCAAACCGAGTTTGAGATAGCAGTAGTTGACCAACTGGGCCAACCCCTTCTTCTTCAAGAGGCCGTTGATGTAGGGCATGCCCTCGGGCAGCATGTCGTTGAAAATAACGCGGCCGACGGTCGTTTCCATGTACTGCTTCACGAACTCGATCGGCTCGGTGTGCATGACGTTCTGGCTGTCGAACGCCTTCGTGAGGTCGATTACCTTGCCCGTGTAGCGCAGCTTGATGGGGGTGAGGGTTTGCACCTCTTCCATTTCGAGCGCGATGAGCACATCGTCGGTGGAAGCGAAAGTACGGCCCTCGCCCTTGGCACCGGGGCGCATCTTGGTCAGGTAGTAGCAACCGAGGACCATGTCCTGGGTCGGAATGGCGATCGGTCCGCCGTGCGCCGGAGACAGGATGTTGTTGGCTGCGAGCATGAGCGTCGCGGCCTCAATCTGGGCTTCGGGGGACAGCGGGATGTGGACGGCCATCTGGTCGCCGTCGAAATCGGCGTTGAAGGCGGTGCAGACCAGCGGGTGGATCTTGAGCGCCTTGCCTTCGACCAGCACGGGCTCGAACGCTTGGATACCCAAGCGGTGGAGCGTCGGCGCGCGGTTGAGGAGAATCGGGTGGTCCTTGATGACCTCTTCCAGGATGTCCCACACCACCGGATCCTGCTGCTCGACCAATTCCTTGGCCTGCTTGATGGTGGTGCAGTGGCCGCGCTGTTCGAGCCGGTGGTAAATAAACGGCTTGAAGAGTTCGAGGGCCATCTTTTTGGGAAGACCGCACTGGTGGAGCTTCAGATCGGGGCCGACGACGATGACCGAACGACCGGAGTAATCGACGCGTTTGCCGAGAAGGTTCTGGCGGAAGCGGCCCTGCTTGCCCTTGAGGGTATCGGAGAGCGACTTGAGCGGACGGTTGTTCGCGCCACGCAGGACACGACCGCGCCGACCATTGTCGAACAACGCGTCCACAGCTTCCTGGAGCATGCGCTTTTCGTTGCGGACGATGACGTCCGGCGCGTGCAACTCCATCAGCTTTTTGAGGCGGTTGTTGCGGTTGATGACGCGACGGTAGAGGTCGTTGAGATCGGAGGTGGCGAAACGACCGCCGTCCAGCGGAACCAGCGGACGCAATTCGGGTGGAATCACTGGCAGCACGTCCAGAATCATCCATTCCGGCTTGTTGCCCGATTTGCGGAAGCTTTCCACCACGCGCAGACGCTTTGCGTACTTCAGCTTCTTCTGCTGCGAGGTTTCGGTCTTCATCTTCTCGCGAATGTCTTCGCTGAGGAATTCAACGTCGACCTTCTTGAGAAGTTCCTTGATGCCCTCGGCACCCATCATGGCGACATACTTGCCCGAGGTGGCCGGATCGGCATCCAATTGGCGCTTTTTCTCGTCGGCGATCACGTCACCCATCGACATGCCTTCGATTTCGCCTGCGTCCACAATGACGTAGGCTTCGAAGTAAAGTACGCGCTCCAACTCGCGGAGCGTGATGTCGAGAAGATGTCCTATGCGCGACGGCAGTCCCTTGAAGAACCAGACGTGCGAGCACGGGCTTGCCAGCTCAATATGGCCGAGGCGTTCGCGGCGGACACGGGCGAGCGTCACTTCGACGCCGCACTTGTCGCAGATGACACCGCGGTGCTTCATGCGCTTGTACTTGCCGCATAGGCACTCCCAATCGGTGACGGGTCCAAAAATGCGGGCGCAGAAAAGCCCGTCGCGTTCGGGCTTGAAGGTGCGGTAGTTGATGGTTTCCGGCTTGGTGACTTCGCCGTGGCTCCAACTGCGGATCTTCTCTGGAGAGGCCAGGGAGATCCGGATGGAATCGAAATCGGCGATGATATTCGCGCGGTCGTACGGAGAGGATCGCATATGTTAGGCTCCCGGTTCCTTCGTCATCACTACAACTAGTCGGCTGCGAGTGCCGTGTCTTCGGGCACCTCGCGGAAACGCTTCATCAGTTCGACATCGAGACAGAGCGACTGCAATTCGCGGATCAGCACGTTGAACGATTCGGGCACACCCGGCTCGATCGCCGCCTCGCCCTTCACGATCGCCTCGTAGATCTTGGCGCGACCGTAAACGTCGTCGGACTTGGCCGTCAGCAGTTCCTGCAAAATGTAGGCGGCACCGTATGCTTCCAGTGCCCAGACTTCCATTTCGCCGAAACGCTGTCCGCCAAACTGCGCCTTGCCGCCCAACGGCTGCTGCGTGATCAGCGAGTACGGTCCGATGGAGCGCGCGTGGATCTTGTCGTCAACCAAGTGGGAGAGCTTCAGCATATAGATGTAGCCCACCGTCACCGGCTGTTCGAAAGATTGTCCGGACATGCCGTCGTACAGCAAGGTCTTGCCCGACGAGGGCAACCCCGCCTTGGCCAGCATTTCCTTGATGCCCTTTTCGGTGGCTCCGTCGAATACGGGAGTCGCGAACTGGACGCCCAGCGCCTTGGCGGCCCAGCCCAAGTGGGTTTCGAGGATCTGCCCCACGTTCATACGGGACGGAACGCCGAGCGGGTTCAATACAATTTCCACCGGGGTTCCATCGGGGAGGTACGGCATGTCCTCTTCCGGCAGAATCCGGGAGATCACACCCTTGTTCCCGTGGCGGCCGGCCATTTTGTCGCCGACGGAAAGCTTGCGCTTCATGGCGATATAGACCTTGACAAGCTTGATCACCCCGGGGGGAAGTTCGTCGCCCTTCTTGAGCTTGGCGATCTTCTCGTTGGTGATCTTTTCAAGCACCGCAATCTGCCGCATCGTCATTTCCTCGATCTCATCGATCTGGTCGTTGACGCGGGCATCCTTCGAGTTGAGCTTGACGCGCTTCAGATCCTTGGACTTGGTCTTCTCAACCGTGTCACGGTCGAGAATAGTGCCCTTGGACAGAATCTTCTTGTTGGTCTTTTCGTCGTGGAGATCGGCGACGACTTCCTTGTCCTCGAGCAACTTCGCCAAACGCTTGGCGCGCTCGTCGGTCAGGATGCGGATTTCGTCGTTGAGGTTGCGTGTGAGCCGTGCAACCTGCGATTCCTCGATGCGGCGCGAGCGCTCGTCGCGGTCGGCACCCTTGCGGGAGAAGATTTTGCAATCGACGACCGTGCCTTCGATGCCGGGAGGGCAGTAGAGGGAAGCGTCCTTCACATCGCCGGCCTTTTCGCCAAAGATCGCGCGGAGCAGCTTCTCTTCCGGGGTCAGCTGGGTTTCACCTTTCGGCGTTACCTTGCCGACCAGAATGTCGCCGGGCTTGACGGTTGCGCCGATCCGGATCACACCGGACTCGTCCAAGTTGCGCAGGAACGAATCGGCGATGTTCGGGATGTCGCGTGTGATTTCCTCGGGCCCAAGCTTGGTGTCGCGGGCTTCGATTTCGAATTCCTCAATGTGGATCGAGGTGTAGTAGTCTTCCTTGATCAGCTTTTCGCTCACCAGGATGGCATCTTCGAAGTTGTACCCGCGCCAAGGCATGAACGCGACCAGAACGTTGCGCCCCAATGCCAGTTCGCCCATGTCGGTGCAGGGACCGTCTGCCAAAACCTGGGTCTTGACAACACGCTGGCCCTTGGCCACAATCGGCTTCTGGTTGATGCAAGTGTTCTGGTTGGAACGCTTGAACTTGGTCATCTGGTAGATGTCGGCACCGACTTCGCGCGACATCTGGCCTTCGTGCGCGCCGCCGTCCACACGGACGATGATGCGCTCGGAATCGACCGAGTCCACAATTCCCGAACGGCGGCAGAGGATGACGGCGCCGGAATCGCGGGCCGTAACATATTCCATGCCGGTTCCAACGTAGGGGGCGTCGCCGCGGAGCAACGGAACCGCCTGGCGTTGCATGTTCGATCCCATGAGCGCGCGGTTGGCGTCATCGTTCTCAAGGAACGGGATCAGGCTGGCTGCGACCGAAACAAGCTGCTTCGGGCTGACGTCCATGTACTGGATGTCGTCGCGGCCCTTGAGGACGAAGTTACCCGCCTGGCGGGCATTGGCCAGATCGGGAATGATCCGGGCGTTTTCGTCGAGGGGCACGTTGGCTTGGGCGGTTACGTACTTGTCCTCCTCCCAAGCCGAGAGGTAGTCGCAGTGGGCGTCGAACTCGGCCAACTTGCGGCTGGTGCCGGATGATGCGTTTTCCGCCGCCAACGTCGCGTTGGCTTCGTTGATTTCCTCGCGGCGCATGATGTCGCCAACCTTGAAGGCCGTGTCGCCGGGGTTGGCAATCTTGACTTCGTCAATGACGATGCCGTGCACAACACGCTTGTAGGGGCTTTCGATAAAGCCGTAGTCGTTGATCCGGGCAAAGCAGGACAGCGACGAGATGAGACCGATGTTCGGGCCTTCCGGCGTCTCGATCGGGCAGATCCGACCGTAGTGGGTCGGGTGGACGTCGCGGACTTCAAAGCCTGCGCGTTCGCGTGACAAACCGCCCGGTCCAAGGGCCGACAGACGGCGCTTGTGGGTGATCTCCGAGAGCGGGTTGGTCTGGTCCATGAACTGCGAAAGCTGGCTGGAGCCGAAGAATTCGCGGATCGCGGCCATCACGGGCTTGGCGTTGACCAAGTCGTGGGGCATCGCGGTCGACATTTCCTGGTAGACCGACATCTTTTCCTTGATCGCCCGTTCCATCCGGACTAGGCCGATGCGGAACTGGTTTTCAAGGAGCTCGCCAACCGCGCGGACGCGACGGTTGCCCAAGTGGTCGATGTCGTCAACGATGCCGATGCCCTTGCGCAGCTTGAGCAGGTAGCGGATAGTGTTATTGAAATCCTCCGGGTGGAGGATGCGGGCATCGTAATCCGTGCCATCAGCCTTGAAGCGCTTTGGAGTCTCCGGCGCATCGTGGATCTTAATGGAGAACTTCATGCGCCCGACGCGCGAGAAATCGTACTTGCGCGGGTCGAAGAACATGCCGTCGAACAGCTGGGTGGCAGTATCGACGGTGGGCGGATCACCCGGACGCAGCTTGCGGTAGATCTCGATCAGGGCGTCCTTGCGTGTCTTGACCGGGTCCTTCCGAAGAGTTTGGGAGATAACCGTGCCGCAATCGTCGCGCTCGGGGAAAAAGATTTCGAACGATTCAATGCCGGCCTCGACCAGCTTGCCGATCAGGGCGGGAGTCAATTCCTGGTTGGCATCCACCATCACTTCGCCGGTCGACATGTCGACGACATCGGCCGCAATGAAGGCGCCTTCGAGGTCGTTGGCCGCAACTTCCGTCGCCGCGATACCATGCTTGCGGATTTCCCGCATCAGGCCTGTGGTGATCTTGCGGCCCTGGGCCACAACCACGTTGCCCGACGCGTCCACAATCGGGTGCGACAGCTTCAGCCCGTGCAGGCTGTCATCAATATTCCACAGTAGGCGCGCATCCTGGATATTTACCTTGGAGACGCGGTAGTAGGTGCGGATGATGTGCTCGTCAGACTCAAGGCCGAGCGCACGAAGGAACACGGAACCGTAGAACTTGCGCTTGCGGTCGA
>CAITMP010000770.1 GCA_903893525.1 uncultured Acidobacteriia bacterium
AATTCCAAACCCGGGTGTATCAAAGTCGTTGACACGTTCCGAAGCGCCTCGTGCTCGTTGGCTCCAAGCTCAGTGCGGTGGCCCCATCGCTCGACTGGTCCGTTGGGGATAAAATTACGGTTCGGCAAGCGATTGCCACTTTACCCGCCCTTCAAGCAGGCGAGGGATCAGACGACGATCCGATACACTTGGCCTGTCGGCTAAGCGAGAAGAACCTACGACGCGTACGCGCGTCACTCCCTGGTGGCACCTGGCGTGATTGGCCGGTCGATCTTCGGGCACCCTGCCATCGCAAGGCAACGGGGGATACCTTCCCGGCGGTGTATGGTCGGATGGAATGGGATCAGCCCGCTCCCACCATAACGACTCAGTGCTTCGGTTATGGGAATGGCCGGTTCGGACATCCCGAGCAGGATCGGGCGATCACGTTACGTGAAGCGGCAATTCTACAGACGTTCCCGAATGACTATCGATTTGTGAACGAAGGGGATCGCGTGAAATTCTCTCATCTGGGCAGGCTCATCGGCAACGCAGTTCCTGTGCGGCTTGGTGAGAAGATCGCTCAGACGTTCCGGACGCACGTTGACGCGGTAATCTACGGCCGGGGCTGAGTAGCGAGACACCTCTGCCCGCCACACAGGAATTCTGACAGGCTCCTTTTGTTTCCACCAACCCAAAAGAGGACCGGCAGTTCTCGGCCGACTTCGGCCAGTCGGTCCTTCAGCGACGAACGTCCCCACAGGGTAGGCAACGGTCATTCAAACCGACCTATGACCGGTTTTCGGCACCATCCGGTCCGATGGCAACGCCGCCAGATTCATCATAGACCTTCGGAACGGAGCAAGAACACTGGCACTCCGCAGCCTAAAAACGCCGGCTTCTCTGCGTCTCCGGGGTGAACCTTGCAATCGTTCCCCAAGCCCGAGCAGCCATAATCGGCAGACCCGATGGTCCCCCGAAGTGCCGTGAAACCCCCCGCCAATCCCACCCGCCGTACAAATATCTTGACACAATTAACAATTATGTTAGAAGCCCGCCCCATGCACCAACAAGCCTCACACAACGCACAAACCAGCCAGCAGGGCCGCCCAGCCCCAGCCGGGTCTGGCCGCGCTGTGCCCAACCGCATCGCCGCGATCCTAAACATCGTCCGCGCCCTTCTCGGCTACGGCCAGCATCTCGACGCCACCGTTTCCGACCAAATCAACCACCCCCGTTTCCCGACCCTGGCCATGGGCTTCGGCACCCACGACCTCCGGCGCATCATCAACCATGTCCAACGCGGCATCCTCCGCGCGATGATGCTCGAACGCTATCTCCTCGCCCGCGCCGCCCAAGGCCGCGATATCGCGCCCAAGCCGCAACCCAAACCCGCCGAACCGGAAGACATCGAGGGGCTGGATCTCAAATGCCGCCCCCAGTCCGAACAGGGCACCAAGCCGCGCAAGCCGGCCACCCGCCGCCCCCTCCCCGACTCCGACGATCCCCTCCATTTCGCCATCCCGAGCTTGAAGGAGCTTGAAGCCCAGGTCGGCCGCCGCTCCATCGGCCGCACCATCGCCGAGAT